>NZ_JBFUAF010000008.1:0-197044 GCF_056406415.1 Arthrobacter sp. P1_C12_2
CCCCCCCCTTCGCCGGACAGCATTCGTCCTGCGGACGATGCTGCCGGCTCCGACAGGCCCGATGCCACTCCCGGGGCGGCATCATCCGCGCCGTCCGAGACCTCTTCCTCCTCGCCGGCTGCTGTTGCTGCTGAGGCTTACCGCGAGGAGGAGAAGGCTGGGTCTGGGAATGTCTTGATTGGTTATGGGACTCCGGGCGGGCATGGGGTTGCCCGGCGGACCCGGGCTCCTAAGCGGGCCGGGATGGCTGAGGCTTCCAGCGGGGTATCGGCTGCCGATGACCTGGTGCTGATGCGCACCCGGGTGCCCGGGAAGCTGGGGGCGGTTATTTCTCCGCTGGTTCGCCGGATGGCGCGCGATCATGGGGTTGATTTGGGGGAACTCCAAGGGTCGGGAGCCAGCGGGCTCATCATGCGGCGCGATGTCGAGGCCGTCATCAAGCCGTCGCCGGTGGCTGAGCGCCCGACGGCGGAGCCTGCAGCGCCGGTTGCGGCTTCCGACACCGACGCGCGCACCGGGCTGGGCATTTCCGGACGTACAGCGGTCCGGGGCGTGCGGAAGGCGGTCGCGGCGAACATGACGCGCAGCCGCTCCGAGATCCCGGAAGCCACGGTGTGGGTCGACGTGGACGCCACGGCGCTCGTGGAGATGCGTGCCGCGCTGAAGAAGGCGGACCCGCACAACACCCCGGGTCTGCTGGCTTTCATCGCCCGGTTCGTCACGGCGGGGCTGAAGAAGTTCCCGGAGCTGAACACCCGGATCGTGACCACCGAGGATGCTGCGGGCGGGGTGATGCAGGAGATTGTGGCCTTCGACGGCGTCAACCTCGGTTTCGCGGCGCAGACCGACCGCGGACTGATGGTGCCGTCGGTGCGGAACGCGGACAAGCTCAGCGCCCGCGAACTGGACGCCGAGATCCGCCGTCTCACCGCCGTCGTGCGCGAGGGCAAGGCGACCCCGGCGGAATTGGGCAGCGGCACGTTCACGCTGAACAACTACGGCGTGTTCGGGGTTGACGGTTCCGCCGCGATCATCAACCACCCCGAAGTGGGGATCCTCGGCGTCGGGCGGATCATCGACAAGCCCTGGGTGGTCAACGGCGAGCTCGCGGTCCGCAAGGTCACCGAGCTGACGCTCACGTTCGACCACCGGGTGTGCGACGGCGGCGCGGCCGGCGGCTTCCTGCGCTACGTCGCGGACGCGATGGAGAACCCGGGGTCGGCGCTCGCGGACATGTGAGCACTGCCCGGTGATTTCCGGGTGAGGGCGGGACCGCACAGTCAGTTTTGTGCGGTCCCCGCCCTCTTTTCCGGCCGTGCGGAGAGCCACCGCGCCAGCCACGACGCCGGCAGGAGCAGCAGCCACACGAAGGGCGTGTAGGCGTTGAGGACGAACGCCGCCGGAATCGAGAACAGGAACACCAGCGCCACGGCCATGCGTGCGTAAAAGATGCGGCGGTGGACGTGGGCGGCCATCTCGCGGTCCATGAGCCCGGCGTGCTTCGCGTAGCCCCAGATGGTCGCCAGCATCAGATAGACCGCGGCAATGTTGGCGGCGTACAAAACGCTCGGCCACGGCGTGGGGTCGTCCCCGTAGTCGCTGAGGATCGACGTCGGCGCGGGCAGCATGGCAATGAAGAACAAAAGGGCCAGATTCAGCCAGGCCAGCTTCGCATTGAAGCGGCGGATGAGGGCAAAGTCGGAGTGGTGGGACATCCACGTCTCGGCGATGATGACAAAGGACAGGGCGTACGCCAGCAATTGCGGCCAGGCCGCAACCAAGGCGCTGTCCAGCTGCTCCGCGGGGATGCCCTCGGGCAGTTTCAGGTCCAGGGCCAGGAGGGTCAGGGCGATTGCGAAGACGGCATCGCTGAAGAACACCATCCGCTCCACGGAAGTGCCGGCATTCAACGGGAGCCACCCCCAATCGTTCGGTAGAGCAACTGGCTCATCGACGGAAGTAGCCCACAGGCTACACCGCGGCGCGGCCCAAGACGAGGGGCGTCCCGGCACATCCGCACCGGCACGGACGGGCATGCCCTCCGGGATTTGCCGGCCGACGCGGGTAGAATCGAGGCCTGTACAGGGCGCCAGCAGCCCCGCACCAACAACGCCGGAAAAGCGTCGGAATTACGGAGATTCAATGTCACGATGGCTCGAGGTCGGTCCGGACAACTACGTACTGACAACTCAAGGTTCCCTGCTCAACACGGGCCTGGTGGTCGGCACCGAGCGCGCCATGGTGATTGACACCGGCGGCGGCCCCCGGCAGGGCCGCGAGGTCCTGGCTGCCGTGCGGGAAAAGACCGGGCTGCCGCTGGTTGTGGTCAACACGCACGCCCACTACGACCACTTCTTCGGCAATGCCGTCTTCGCCGACGACGGCGTCACGGAATTTTGGGCGCACGAGAACTGCGCCGCGGAAATTGAGGAGAACGGCGACGAGCAGCGCCGGCTTGTGGCCTCGGCGGAACCCGAGATGGCGGCCGGTCAGGGCTCCGACGCTGAGTTGGTGGTTCCGAACGCCATCGTGAAGGACCAGCCGGTCCTGGTGGATCTTGGAGGACAGACCGCCACCTTGTTCTATCTGGGCCGCGGCCATACCGACGGCGACCTCCTGGTCGGCACCGCGAGCACCCTCTTCGCCGGTGACCTCGTCGAACAGGGTTCCCACCCGTCCTTCGAGGACTCGTTCCCGGAAGACTGGGCCGACGCTCTCCGGCACCTTTCCGCACTGCGGCACCGGTACGAATTCCTGGTTCCCGGCCACGGTGAGCCGTGCTCGGACCAGTTCGTCAAGACCATGGCCAACACCATGACCACCGCGGTGCGGCAGGCAATCCAGGCCACCCGGGAAACCCCGGACGACGCAACCAAAGCCATCCCGATCTTGCCGTACGGCCCCGAACAGTCGCGCTGGTTCATCAAGCGTCTGCAGGACACGCGGGCCCACCGCTAGGACCGGGATATTGGCAGTAATGGTAAGTGTGCTCATTACTGCCCCTAGACTTGTTCCTTGAACGATGTCAATCGAGCACTGCAGCGGTCTGCGCTGTGATCCCTGGGGGGAACGAACATGCCAGAACCGGTCGAAAACAAGACCGCCAACGCCCTCGCTGAAGCTGAAGCAGCTGCAGAGCAGGCCCAACTCCCACGTCGGAGAGACCGCCGCCGCGGCGACGACTCCGACGCCTGGACAGGAACCATGCCTATCATTTCGAGCAACCAGGCCGAACAGCGCCCGAGCGCCCCCAGCAGTTCCTGGGCGGAGGCCGCCGCTGCTGCCGACGCGCCAGCGCGCCCGCAGCCTGCAAAACCGTCCAAGGATCCTGTGCTGAAGCCGCCTGCCCCCGAGGCCGCTCCTGCCGTGCCGGCCCAGCCCACCCGTTCCACGCGTTCGGCCAGCAAGGCGGCGGCCCTGGCCGACGCCCCGCTGCCTGACTTCATCAGTTCCCCGGGTCTTTTTGTCCGCGAGCAGAAGCCCCGGCCCGTCGGCGGTTTCCGCGGGGCGCTCTACAACCTGACCGGCGGCGGGCTGAACCTGGGCCCGAGCGCCAGGCAGCGTGAGGAAGACGAGCTGGCCCGGCGCATCTCCCGCCAGCTCCAGGGCAGCTACAACACGGCCGTCCTGAGCCTCAAGGGCGGCATCGGCAAGACCTCCACGACGGTCGGCGTCGGCCTGACCCTGGCCGAATTCCGGGGCGATCCCCCGTGCGCCATCGACGCCAACCCCGATTCCGGCGACCTCGTCGAACGTGCCCTCGGCGAAGGGATCTACCAGCAGCAGAGCCCGCGCACCATCACGGACCTGCTCAAGAACATCGAGTCGGTCGATTCCCTCACCGCACTGGCCCGCTATATGCACCATGCCGGCAGGCTGCACCTCATCGCCGGCGAACAGGACCCCGAGGTATCGGATTCGCTGACGGCCGAGGAATACCTGCGGATCCGAAAGCTCATCTCCGCGTACTACTCCGTGGCGCTGATCGACTGCGGCACCGGTGTGACGCACAATGCCATGAGCGGCATCCTGCAGTCCGCGGACAACCTGATCATCGCGGCCGGTTATGCCGTCAGCGGCGCCAAACGGGCCCGCAGCACGCTGCACTGGCTGGCCAGCCACGGCTACGAAGACCTGGCCCGCAACGCCGTCGTGGTCATCACCGACAAAGACGAGGTCTCCACCCGGGTGGACAAGGACGCCATCGAGGAACACCTGTCCGGCATCTGCCGCCAGCTGATCGCGGTGCCGCACGACCGCGGAGTGGCCGACGGCGACCTCGTCACCCTTGACGTGCTTCGCCCCGAAACGCGGCGCGCCTACCGGGAGATCGCCGCGGCAATCGTCGACGGGTACATCTAAGCGCGACCTGCGGGCCTCCGCGGTACATTTGAGCATGGCCAACAACTACGTCGGGGACGACGCCGCCCGGCACCTCCAGGACCTGCTCATGGGGACCGACAACGTCGAGGACTTCCTCGGCCGCCTCGCGGAGTTCTCGGCCGCGACGCTGAGCCGCACGACTGGCGCCGAGATTGAGTGCGGCGTGACGCTGCAGCGCCGGAAGCGGACCATGACAGTCGCGGGCAGCAGCCCGCGGGCGGTCACCCTGGACCGCATTGAGCAGAGCCTCCGTGAAGGCCCCTGCATCGAGGCGCTGCGGACCAAGTCCGTGATCCTGCTGGCGGATGTCGACGCCGATCCCCGCTGGCCCGACTACCAGCGGCAGCTTGCCGCCAACGGGTGCCGCAGTACGCTGGGCGTTCCGCTGGAAATCGGCGACGACGCCGCCGCGGCCCTGAACTTCTTCGGGGCCGACACCGGGCTGTTCACTGAGGACATCATTGCGGAGGCCGCCGGATTCGCCGATCTCGCCGGCCGTGCCCTCCGGCTGGCCCTCCGGCTTGGAACTTTCCAGTCCCGGGCCGAAGATCTGCAGGCGGCCATGGAACACCGCACGTCCATCGACCTCGCGTGCGGCGTGATCATGGCCCAGAACCGCTGCTCCCAGGACGCGGCCATGGCCATCCTCACCAGGGTCTCCAGCAACCGGAACCAAAAGCTTCGGGAAGTCGCTGCGGAAGTGCTCCGGAACCTCACCAGCGAGGAAGTCCGGACCCACTTCGACGCGTAGGGCAGGGACGGCCGCGGTGGATGCCTAGGATGTAGGGGATGACCACCACACGCCTCGCCCCCTTCAGCCTCCGCAGCATCGCCGTACCCGCGTTCGGGCCGGCCCTCATGTTCAGCCTGGGCGAGGGCGCGATCCTTCCCGTGGTTGCCCTGTCCGCCCGTGATCTTGGCGCTTCCGTGCCAGGGGCTGCGCTGATCGTCACGCTGATTGGCCTCGGATCCTGGTTCTTCAACTTGCCGGCGTCACTGATCACCCTGAAATTCGGGGAACGCTGGGCCATCGTGGGGGCCGCAGCCGCCAGCGCGGTCGCCCTCGCCGCGGCGGCGGTCGCCCCGCTGTTTTCCGGCGGCCTCTGGGTGCTGGCGGCGGCGATGGTGGTGGTCGGCATGGCCGCCAGCGTCTTCAGCCTGGCCCGGCAGAAATACCTGACCGAGGCAGTGCCGGTCGTGCTCCGGGCGCGGGCCCTGTCCACCCTCGGCGGTGTCAACAGGATCGGGATCTTCATTGGCCCGTTCATCGGTGCCGCCGTGATGCAGTTTGCCGGCATCAGCGGGGCCTACTGGGCCGGCGTCGTGGCGATGGCCGCCGCGGCGGCCGTGTCCGTCACCATCCCCGATCTCGAGGCAAAGCCGCTTCCGGCCGACGGCGTTCCGGTTCAGCAGCCCACCCTGCGGAGAATCGCGGTGTCCCACGCCGGTGTCTTCCTGAGCGTGGGGGCCGGGGTCCTGCTGCTGAGCGGGCTGCGCGCCTCGCGCCAGGTGGTCATCCCGCTGTGGGCCGATCACCTGGGCCTGGACCCCACCCAGGCCTCCCTGATTTACGGGATCTCCGGCGCGATCGACATGCTGGTGTTCTATCCGGCAGGAAAACTGATGGACCGCAAGGGCAGGCAATGGGTGGCCGTGCCGTCCACGCTCGTCATGGGGACGGCCATGGTGCTGATCCCGCTCAGCACGGGCTTCGTCTCGCTCATGCTGGCGGCGCTCCTGATCGGCTTCGGCAACGGGATCAGCTCCGGCCTGAACATGACGCTCGGGGCCGACTTCTCGCCGGACAACGGCCGCGGCCAGTTCCTGGGCATCTGGCGCTTCATGGCAGATGCCGGCGCCACCGGCGGGCCCGTGCTGCTCTCAGCCGTCACCGCGGTTGCGACCCTGGGCGCCGGCGTGGCCGCGACCGGTGTGATCGGCTTCGCCGCGGCAGCCGTGTTCGCCGTGACCATTCCGCGGCTCAAGCACCGCCGGAATTACTGACCCAACGGCTCAAGCTCCGGGCCCAGGCCCAAGTAGCTGGCAGCACGGCCGTTCTGGGGTCCGAAACGTTCCCCGCGGCGACCCACTTAGGACCCATTTAGGGACGGGCTCCGTGCGGGTCCGTGCGGGGGGACTTTGGGCCGCCTTCCGGCGGCGACACCGGGTTTCGCCGGCGTGTCCGCCTCAAAGTGCCCCCGTTCCGCGCCCAGGTCAGGTCCGAGACGGGGAGCGCCGGCGAGGAAGTGCCTCGCGGGTTGCGCCGCTACCTGTCCCGCCGTCGTGCGTCCGGCTGCCGGGCGGCCAGGCCGAACAACCACACACCGGCCACCGTGGCGAGGTAGCCGGCAATGACGATCAGGGACGTACCCGCCCAGAAGTAGCTGGTGGTGCTGATCTCCTGCCCGCCCGGGCCGATGCTCAGCAGGGCGAAGGCCGCCACCCCGGCTGCGATAAGGCCGGTGAGCGCGGGGAGCACCACCCACAGCCTGGCGGAGGCCCAGTGTTCGTTGTAGCCGTTCCAGACGTTCCAGCTCTGGCCCCGGCGGATGATCAGCCAGCCGGCCGGGATCATGAAAGCCCCGACCACCAGGAAGGCCGCCACCACATCGGCGGGCCGGTGCCACTGGTTGATCAGCGTGGACACTCCCGTGGCGACGGCGAAGCTGCCGCCCAGATAGCCGGCCAGCGGCCGCCAGCGTGGCGAGACCATGAGGAACACGGCGGCCGCGGCCGAGGCCGCCATGGTGGTGTGGCCCGAGGGCAGCGAGTTCAGCTCCAGCGTCTCGACGCCGCGGTACGGCCGGACCGGGAGCAGGTCCTTCAGGATCTGCGTGGCCAGATTGGCGCCCACACACGCCGCAATCGCGATCCCGGCCGCAGACCAGCGGCGCCGCAGGATGGTGACGAAGGCGACCACAATCGATGCGATCGCCACAGAGAGCGCCGGCAGCCAGTCCAACAGCTTGGTTGCGGCCTTGCCCGCGGTGCCGCTGAGCGCCACAGCTTCCACGAGGGCCGACTCGTCAATGAACTGGCCAGTGGTGGTGCGGACAAAGAAGATGTACGTGGCGGCCAGCGCAGCGACGCAGGCAACCGTGGCCAGCACGAACAGGGCGGCCGTGACCTTGCCGGAGGACCACTGCGCCTGCGGATCCGGTGTTGCGCGAGGCCGAGTCCTGCGCTCCGGAGTTTGGGGCGGACTGGTCGGGAGGACTTGTGTGTCCGCGGCCTGTGTTTCCTGGGCCGGTATCTCCTGGACCTGAGTTTTCTGGAACTCTGTTTCGTAGACCGGGGCAGACGGGTCCCAGGGGGTGCGTTCCTGCCGAAAAGTCATGCCATTAAGAGTCCCACAGAACCCTGCGCGCCAGCTGAAGGACCCGGTGCGGCGAGGAGGGTAGTGCCCGCCAATTAACGAGTACTCACTACTCGTGCGCCGCCGGACCGGGATTCGTAGAGTCGTCTGTGTGCCGGCGCGGCTTGTCCCCGGCACTGCGCTCCTTGAGCGGGGCCGGCGGAGACGAGTTTCCTGGACCAGGGACTCACCCCCAGTCGACGCCGGCCCAATCAAGGACCCACGCCCGGCTCCCGGCACCGCGTGCCAGTGCCGCACGGCCCTGCATGGCATGCCGGGAAAGTTTCGCCGTACATTCGTCCCAGCACAGTTCCAGTACATTCGCCGTACACTCCCAGCCCGTGAACTCCCAGTACAGTGGCACCATGCCCGCCCTCCCCATGGACCCACCGGCACGTCTTGCCGCGCCCCTGCCCGGCCTCGACGAACTCCTGGCCGGTGCCCACGTGGTGAGCCTGCCGATGCGCGTGAAGTTCCGGGGCATCCTGCAGCGTGAGGCCCTGCTGCTTCGCGGGCCGCTGGGCTGGGGCGAATTCTGTCCCTTCCCCGAGTATGGCGACGCCGAGGCCTCCCGCTGGCTGACGGCCGCGATCGAGGCCGGCTGGGCCGGGTTCCCGGCGCCGTTGCGGGACAGCATCCCGGTCAACGCCACCGTCCCTGCCGTGCCGGCGCACCTGGTGCCCGAGGTCCTGGCCCGTTTTGGCCGGGTGGACGCGGTCAAAGTCAAGGTCGCCGAACGCGGCCAGAGCCTCGACGACGACGCCGCCCGGGTGGCGGCAGTCCGGGAGGCGTTGCCGGACGCCGCGATCAGGGTCGACGCGAACGGCGGGTGGGACGTGCCGGAGGCCGTCGCGGCACTCACGCGGCTCGCGGCCGTCGGGCTCGAATATGCCGAACAGCCCGTGCCGGAGATCGCGGGCCTCGCCGAGGTCCGGCGGCAACTCCGGGCCGCCGGCGTCCCCGTGCTGATCGCCGCGGATGAGAGCGTGCGCAAGGAGGACGACCCCCTCAAAGTGGCCCGGGCCGGCGCCGCGGACCTGATCGTGGTCAAAGTGGCCCCGCTCGGGGGAGTGCGGCGCGCCCTGCAGATCGTGGCGCAGGCCGGGCTGCCCGCCGTCGTGAGTTCGGCGCTGGACACCTCGGTGGGAATCCGGGCAGGGCTGGCCCTCGCTGCCGCCCTGCCCGAGCTGCCATACGCCTGCGGCCTCGGGACGGTGTCCCTGCTCGCCGCCGATGTCACGGAGGATTCGCTGGTTCCCGACGACGGCGCGATCGCCCTCCGCGACGTCCGCCCGGCGCCCGAGCTGCTGGCCGCACACGCCGCCTCGCCGGAACGCCGGGACTGGTGGCTGGACAGGCTGCGGCGCGTGCACGCGGTGCTCGCAGAGGCCACTCCTGCAACACCAGCCCCGTGAGTTCATCTCGACTTCACCTGGGAGAAGTCTCTCGGTAGATCGCGGCTGGAAGGGTGGGCGCGACCGCATCTCACTCCCATGGAAGGTCTCTCCATGTCTGTCTCCTCCGGACGCAAATTTTCCCTGCTCCCCATGCTTGGCCACACCAAGGGCAAGCGCAGCCCCGTCACGTGCGCGCTGAAGTGCGACAACGCCTGCTCGGGCGAGGTCTGCAACACCAGCTCCAACAGCTACTTCCGGGACATCGCCTCCGCCACGATGTCCCGCCGCGCCGCCCTGGGCTTCGGTGCCGCCGGCGCGCTCGCCGTCGTCCTCGGCAACGCGGTGACGTCCGCCGGAACCGCTGTCGCCGACGGCGGCCCGGGCCTCGCCGCCGCGGCCAAGGACGGGTTTGGAAAATCCAAGCTGCAGTTCACCGCCATCGCACCCGTCGACGCCAGCGTGGACAAACTCACCGTCCCCGCCGGGTTCACCTGGCAGCCGGTCATCCGCTGGGGCGACCCGCTCTTCAAGGACTCGCCGGCCTTCGACATCGAGCACCAGAGCGCCGCGGCGCAGGCCCGCCAGTTCGGCTACAACAACGACTACACGGACATCCTGCCGATCGAAGGGTCCAAGGACCGCCGGGCCGTGCTGTTCACCAACCACGAATACACCAACGAGAACATCATGGTGCCGGCCGGGTTCGACCCCGCCGAGACGCGCGCGATCGGCCGCGCCGCGCACGGACTCACGGTCGTGGAGCTGGAGCGCACGAACACGAATAAGCCCTGGAACTACGTCCGGGGCGCCGGACTGAACCGCCGTTTCCTGACCGACACCACCTACGAACTCGACGGTCCGGCCGCCGGATCCGCGCTCCTGAAGACCGCCGCCGATCCCTCCGGCCGGGCCATCAAGGGCACGCTGGGCAACTGCTCCGGCGGCACCACCCCGTGGGGCACCATCCTGTCCGGCGAGGAAAACTTCAACGGCTACTTCGCCGCGCCCGGAACCTCCGATGCCGACAAGCGCTACGGCCTGACCAGCAAGCCCACCGCCCGCCAGTGGGAACTGGATGACCCGCGCTTCGACACCCGCAACCCCGGATACCAGAACGAGGCCAACCGGTTCGGCTGGATCGTGGAAGTGGACCCGTTCGATCCCTCCTCCACGCCCCGCAAGCACTCCGCGATGGGCCGCTTCAAGCATGAGGGCGCCAACGTGATCGTCGCCAAGTCCGGCCACGTGGTGGCCTACATGGGCGACGACGAGCGCTTCGACTACCTGTACAAGTTCGTTTCATCCGGCACGTACCGCCCCGGCAAAACGGCGGAGGACCGCAGGAACAACCTCACGCTGCTCTCGGAGGGTGACCTGTACGTCGCCAAGTTCACCGGCAATTCCCCGGCCGACGGGTTCGACGGCGCGGGCAAGCTTCCGGCCGACGGGGCCTTCGACGGCGCAGGTGTTTGGCTGCCCCTTGTGGTGGGCGGACAGTCCAAGGTGGCCGGGATGTCGGTGGAAGAGGTGCTCGTGTACACCCGTCTCGCCGCCGACAAGGTGGGCCCCACCAAGATGGACCGCTGCGAGGACGTCCAGCCCAGCCTGCACACCGGCAAGGTCTACGTGGTCTGCACCAACAACGCGGACCGCGGCAAGCCCGGCAAGGAAGGGGCCACCGAGGTCAACCCCCGGACCCTCAACCGCGACGGCCACATCGTCGAAATCACCGAGACCGGGGACCAAACTTCAACCACGTTTGGCTGGAACCTGCTGATGGTCTGCGGCGACCCGGCCAAGAACTCCGCCGCCTACTTCGCCGGGTTCCCCGCCAGCCAGGTCTCGCCGATCTCCTGCCCGGACAACGTGGCCTTCGATTCCGTAGGCAACCTGTGGATCTCCACCGACGGCGCGCCCTCCAGCATCGGCTACGCCGACGGGCTCTTCAAGGTGACCCTGGACGGTGCCGAACGCGGCAAGGTGGAGCAGTTCCTCGCCGTCCCGCGCGACGCCGAGACCTGCGGCCCGGTCATCCACGATGACGAACGCACCGTCTTCGTTGCCGTTCAGCACCCGGGCGAGGAAGGCACCTTCGCCGAACAGCACTCGTACTTCCCGGACTACGTAGCCGCCGGCGCGACGCCGAAGCCCGGCCAGGTGCGCGCCCCGCGGCCGTCCGTGGTCCAGGTGTTCCGCACCGACGCCTAGCTCCCTCCCGCCAAAGCAACGCGGGGTCACTTCGCGCCCATTTTTGGTGCCCCGCATGGGCGCGATCTGACTCCGCGTTGCTTCGGGCGGTGGAAGGGGAGAAACCCGGGTAGGCCCGAACTGATAATTTGGGACTGTGAATAATCCGGCCGAATTGGTTGTCCCCAGAGTCCAGGCTGCAATTGCCACCGCGTTCGGCGAAGAGTTCCGGCAGACGGACCCGGTGGTCAGGCCCTCCCAGTTCGCGGACATCCAGATCAACGCCGCCATGGCCCTGGCCAAGAAAGCCGGCCTGCCGCCGCGCGAGGCCGCCGCCAAGATCGTCCAGGCCCTGAACCTGGACGGCATCTGCACCAGCGTGGAAATCTCCGGGCCCGGCTTCATCAACCTGAGCTTTGACGGCACCTGGATCGAGGAACTGCTCAATGCAGAGTCGGTCCAGGCCGCGTCCCCGGCCACGGCCGTCACGCCGGCCGCGACACCGCAGCGCGTCGTCGTCGACTATTCCTCCCCGAACGTCGCCAAGGAAATGCACGTCGGCCACCTGCGCACCACCGTGGTGGGTGACAGCCTCGTCAAGGTACTCGAAGCCCTCGGCGACACCGTGATCCGGCAGAACCACATCGGTGACTGGGGCACCCCGTTCGGGATGCTGATCGAACACTGGCTGGAGATCGGCGAGGACTCCCCGGAGGCGGCGCTGCTGGTGGAGGACCCCAGCGCGTTCTACCAGGCCGCCCGGGCCAAGTTCGATGCCTCCGCCACCGACGAGGACGGCTTCGCCACCCGGGCCCGGCTCCGCGTCGTTGCCCTGCAGGGCGGCGACCAGGAGACCTTCGCCGTCTGGCAGCGGCTGGTCGCCCAGTCCAAGCGCTACTTCAACGCCATCTACTCCACCCTCGGCATCAGCCTCACCGATGACCACATCGCCGGCGAAAGCTCCTACGACGCGCATCTGGCACAGCTGTGCCAGGAACTTGAAGAGCGCGGCCTGGCCCGGATCAGCGACGGCGCCCTGTGCACCTTCCCCGCCGGCTTTAGCGGCCGCGACGGGCAGCCGCTGCCGCTGATCATCCGCAAGTCCGACGGCGGCTACGGCTACGGCACCACGGACCTCGCCACCATCCGCTACCGGGTCCGCGACCTGGCGGCCAACCGGATCCTCTACGTCGTGGGCGCCCCGCAGAACGTCCACCTGCGCATGGTCATGGCCACCGCCCGGGACGCCGGCTGGCTCCCGGAGACGGTCGAGGCCGTGCATGTGCAGATCGGCAACGTGCTCGGCGAGGACGGTAAGATCCTCAAGTCCCGCTCCGGTGCCCCGGTGAAGCTCATGGCCCTGCTCGACGAGGCTGTGGACCGCGCCCGCGCCGTCATTGACGCGAGCCGGCCCGAGCTCAGCGAGGCGGAGCGCGCCGTGACCGCCCGCCAGGTGGGCATCGGCGCCGTCAAGTACGCCGACCTCTCTACCGGCCACGACACCGAGTACGTCTTCGACTTCGACCGCATGCTCGCCCTCAGCGGCAACACCGGACCCTACGTGCAGTATGCTGCCGCCCGCATCCGCTCCATCCTGCGCAAAGCCGGGGTGCTGGAGCAGATCACCGGCGAGGGCGGCACGCCAGGCGGCCCCGACGGCGGCACGCTGGCAGCCGGGGTGGGCGGGCCCGCCACGGCGATCGCCGTCGTCGAACCCGCAGAACGCGCGCTGGCCCTGCACCTGCTGGAGTTCGACGCGACCCTGAACAAGGTGCGGGACGCGCTGGAGCCGCACCGGCTCTGCGGCTACCTCTTTGAGCTCGCGCAGCTGTTCACCACCTTCTACGACCAGTGCCCGGTGCTCAAGGCCGAGGAATCCGTCCGGGACTCGCGGCTGGCCCTGTGCGCGCTGGCGCTGCGCCGCCTCTCCGGCGGCCTGGAGCTGCTGGGCATCGAAACGCCGGAGAACATGTGAGTCCGGCGGATTCCGCAGCCGGCTCCTCCACCCCCGGCGGCCTTACCGCGGTGGAGGCCGCGCGCATCGCCGTCGACACGTTGCTCGCCGCCGGTGTGCGCCAGGTGGTGGTGTCCCCGGGTTCACGCTCGGCGCCCATGGCCTACGCCCTGGCCGAGGCCGAATCCGCCGGACGGGTGGAGCTGCTGGTCCGGATCGACGAGCGGTCCGCCGGCTTCACGGCCCTCGGCCTGGCCCTGTCCGCCGGAGCCCCCGCCGCCGTCCTGACCACATCCGGGACCGCCGTCGGCAACCTCCTCCCGGCCATCATGGAGGCCAACCACGCCGCGGTGCCACTCGTGGTCATCTCCGCCGACCGGCCCGAGGAACTGCGGGGGACCGGCGCCAACCAGACCACCGTGCAGCTGGACCTCTTTGGCGACCACGTCCGCTTCGCCGTCGACGTGCCGGCGGGCAGCGATCCGCGGCGCGCCGTGGAAACGGCCCTCAGCGCCGCCACCGGAGCCTTCGAGGACGCCCCGCCCGGGCCGGTGCAGCTGAACCTTGCCTTCCGGGACCCGCTGGTCCCGGCCGTGGGCGACGGACTGCCCCCGGCGGCCGGACGCGGCATCTACCGGGCCGCCCGTAACCCCCTGGCCCTGGACTTTCCGGCCGCATCAACGGCCCTGCCGGAGCGCCGCACCGTGGTCCTGGCCGGGCACGACGCCGGTCCGGTCGCCGAGGCCTTCGCCCGCGCGCACGGCCTGCCGCTGCTGGCCGAACCGTCCTCCAACGCCCGCTTCGGCCCCAACGCGGTGGGGCCCTACCGGCTGCTGATCGAGCACTTCGGCGCGGACGCGGCACAGCCGATCGAACGTGTGGTCCTCTTCGGCAGGCCCACGCTCTCCCGGCCGGTGAGCGCGCTGCTGGAGCGGGCCGATGTCCCTTCGGCCCTCTACCAGCCCGTTCCGGTGGCCTGGTACGAACCCGGCCGCCGCACCGAACTGCCGCTGGAAACCCTGGCGGACCTGGCGGAATTCGCCGGCCGCGGACCTGCCGCGTGGCTCGATGCCTGGCTGCTGGCAGGAGCCGCCGCGCAGCACGCCGTGGACCTGATCCTGGCCGCATCCCCGGCCGCGACCGGCCCGTCGGTGGGCGCCGAGGTCTGGAAGCATGCCCGCGGGCAGCTGGTACTGGGCTCCTCGAACGGGATCCGCGACGTCGACCTTGCCGGGGCGCCGCCCGCGGAACCCCAGGCCACCATGTTCGCCAACCGGGGTCTGGCCGGGATCGACGGCACCACGTCCACCGCCACCGGGATCGCGCTTGGCGGCGGCCAGGAAACCACCGTGCTCATGGGGGATGTGACGTTCTTGCACGACGCCGGGGGACTCCTGCTCGGCGCCGGGGAGGCCGAACCGCAGCTGCGGATCGTGGTGCTGAATGACGCCGGCGGTGCCATCTTCGGGCTCCTGGAGCACGGCGCCGTTGCCGCGGCGGGGCGCTACGGCGACGCCGTCGAACGCCTCTTCGCCACCCCGCAGCGGGTGGGCCTCGCCGCGCTGGCCGCGGCATACGGCGTCGCGCACCGCAGGGTCGGCACGACGGCGGAACTCGCCGAGGCGCTGTCCGGCCCGCTAGAGGGCCGCAGCATCATCGAGGTGCGCACGGACCGGCACCGGCTCGGGGAACTGCACCGCGCCATCAGGGCCGCGGTGGCCACGGCAGTGGAAGGCCTCCCGCAGACTTAACTGCGGTGCGCTGGGCGCGACGACCCGCTGTTGGTGCGGGGACGCGCATTCGGCACTAGGACGCCCGGATGTGCGCATCTGGCGGCCGGACGCGGGTCCGCGGTCTGGATCCGTGTCCGCGTGGTCCGGATACGGTTGTCCACATGGGCGCGGGTGCGGGGTGCGCGCAGTCCCGGTCCCTGAGAGGCTCGGTGCATGACGGACCTTCCCCGACTAGTGTTGGCCAAGGACCTGGCGTTAATCGGCGCCAGTTCCCGCCCGCTATCTGCCGCTGCCAAGTCCGGACGCCTCCTCAGGCTCCGCCACGGAGTCTACGTGGAACGGGACCTGTGGACGAACCTCAACTTCTGGCAGCAATACAGGCTGCAGGTTGAAGCCGCTGCCGAGTCTCTCCAGTCGCCCACGATCTTCTCGCACCACTCCGGGGCCTCCGTCTGGGGGATACCTACCATCCTGAAGGATCAGCCGGTCCATGCACTGACCACCTTCCGGGGCGGAGGCAGGTCCCGCGCCGGGGTTCGGAGGCACCTGGTGGAGCCTGCCATGGCAGAGGCCCAGGAAATTGACGGACTCCTCGTCACATCCCGGATGGCCACAGTGCTGGACCTTGCGGCCTTCGTTCCTTTCGCCGAGGCCGTCGTACGGCTGGATCATGTGCTCAAGCCAGACGCCGTTCGCGGTCTGGCGGCCTTCACCAAGGCCGAACTCCTGGACGCGTTGCCGGGACGCTATCCGTTGGCTGTAGAAAGGAGGGTGCGTGCGGTGGTGGCGTTTGCGGATTCCGCCTCCGGCTCGCCGGGGGAATCCTACAGCCGGGGAGTGATCCATGTGTCCGGCTTTGCTCCGCCCGAGTTGCAGTACGAGGTTCGCAATTCAACCGGACGCGTGGCCTATTCGGACTTCTATTGGGAAGGTAGCCGCACTGTGGGCGAATTCGACGGTGTCGCCAAGTATCAGCGTGACGAATTTCTCCGAGGGAGAACGCCCGGGCAAGTCGTGGTGGATGAAAAAATACGCGAGGACCGGATCCGGGCGACGGGCAGAAACGTCGTCCGCTGGACGTGGGCCGTCCTTTGGAAACCCTGTGCCCTGGAAGAGTTGCTGTCGCAGGCCGGCGTGCCGCGCCGTCGTCGGCCTGCGTCGGGACAGTGAAATGTTGCCGTGACACGGAAGCGGTCCGGGGTCATCCATATCTGAATGTCCCCGGACCGCAAGCGTGTCTTCAGGTATTCTGCGCGTCTTCAGACGACTTCAGGCTCGAACTACAGCACCCGGCTGAGGAACTCCTTGGTGCGGGGGTGCTGGGGATTGGCCAGGACCTCCCGCGGGTCGCCCGACTCCACCACGACGCCGCCGTCCATGAAGGTCAGGCGGTCGCCGACCTCCCGGGCAAAGCCGATCTCGTGGGTCACCACGATCATGGTCATGCCGGACTTGGCGAGGTCCTTCATCACGTTCAGGACATCGCCCACGAGCTCCGGGTCGAGCGCGGACGTGGGCTCATCGAACAGCATGAGCTCGGGATCCATGGCCAGGGCCCGGGCAATCGCAACGCGCTGCTGCTGGCCGCCGGAGAGCTGGTTCGGGTAGTGTCCGGCACGGTCGCCGAGGCCCACCCGGTCCAGTAGCTCCAGGGCCCGTTTCCGCGCCACGGTCTTTGACTGGCCCTTGACCTGGACCGGGGCCTCCATGATGTTCTGCATCGCGGTCTTGTGCGGGAACAGGTTGAAGCGCTGGAAGACCATGCCGATCTCGCGGCGCTGGGCGGCGATTTCCTTGGTCTTCAGGTCATGGAGCCTGCCCTTGACCTCGCGGTAACCGATCAGGTCGCCGCCCACCGAAATGCGCCCGGCACTGATGGTCTCCAGCAGGTTCACGCAGCGCAGCATGGTGGACTTGCCCGAACCGGACGGGCCGATCACAACCGACACCTCGCCCTGGTTGACGGTCAGGTCGATGCCGCGCAGCACGTGGTGCGTGCCGTAGTACTTGTGAAGGCCCTCGATCTTGACCAGTGGCTGCTCTGTGGTGATCGTCATTTCGCCTCCTCCTCGGGGAAGTCCATCTTGAGGTCCGGCTCGGCCTCGGCGCTGGGGGCCACCGCTCCGGACGCCTTGGCGGCGGCGGGGTTGATCGCTGCCGGAACCCGGTTGTCCACGCCCTTGCCGTAGTGCGCCTCAATGAAGTGCTGGCCCACCATCAGGATGCTGGTGATGACGAGGTACCAGAAAGCGGCGACAATCAGGAGCGGAATGGGAAGATAAATTCGGTTGGCCAGGGCGTTCGTCGCGAAGGTCAGGTCCAAGGTGAACGGCACGGCCAGGACCAGGGACGTGGTCTTCAGCATGCCGATGGTTTCGTTGCCGGTGGGCGGTACGATGACGCGCATGGCCTGCGGCAGGATGATCCGCCGCATGATCTTGCCCTTTGTCATGCCGAGGGCCTCGGCAGCCTCACTTTGGCCCTGGTCCACGGACTTCAGGCCGGCCCGGAAAATCTCTGCGAGATACGCGGACTCATTGAGGCCCAGGCCCAGGATGGCCGGGATCAGGCCATGGGTGGGGTCCGAGGTCACCCAGGTGAAGGTTGCCGGACCAAACGGGATTCCGAGGACGATCGTCGGATACAGAACAGTGGCCAGCCCCCAGAACAGCAGCTGGGTGTAGATCGGCGTGCCGCGGAAGAACCAGACCCACGTCCAGCTGGACCAGCGGAACACAGGGTTGTCGGACTGCCGCATGAAGGCAAGCAGGATGGCCAGGACAATAGCCAGGACCATGGAGGCAAACGTCAGGAACAGGGTCCAGACGACGCCCTGGACCACCTTGGTGTCCAGGATGTAGGTGCCGACGACGTCCCAGCGGAAGTTGGGGTTCGTGAAGAGGCTCTGCAGGAAGGCAAGCAGGAAGCCGACGATGATGATGGCGCTGATCCAGCGGCCGGGGTGCCGCACCGGTACTGCATTGTTCAGTACCGGTGCTGCGTGGCTGTCCTGATGGCTGTCCATCTCTGCACCTGCTGCGGATCCGGTTGTGGGGAGGCTCAAGACGCGACCGTCGGGTTGACCTCGGACTTGGTGATGGCGCCGTCGGTGACGCCCCAGCCCTCAAGGATCTTCTTGTAGGTACCGTCTTCCATCAGCTTGGTCATGGTCTTCTGGACGACGTCGGCCAGGGCCGTGTCCGACTTGGCGACGGCGATGCCCTGGGGAGCGGAATCGTAGACATCGCCGAGCTTCTCGAGCTGGCCGTTGGTCTGGGTCAGTGCGTAGCCGATGATGGGGGAGTCAGCGGCCATTGCATCGATGCTGCCATTGACCAGTCGGGTGGTGATGTCCGTCTGGGTCTTGAGCGTCACGATGTTGATGGGCTGCTTGCCCTCGGCAGTGCACTTCTTGTTGCGGTCCGAGAGGTCCGGATCTTCCTGGATGGTGCCGGTCTGCACGCCGATGGACTTGCCGCACAGGTCATCGAGGGAAATCTTCTTGGGGTTGCCCTTCTGAACGGCCCAGCCGGTACCTGCCTGGTAGTAGCTGACCATGTTCACCGCGGCAAGCCGCTCCGGGTTGATCGTGAAGGAGGAGACACCGAGGTCGTACTTCGGGCCGAGGGCCGGAAGGATGCCGGTGAATTCGGCCGTCTGGACCTGGACCTTCAGGCCCAGCGCGGCGCCGATCGCCTTGGCGATGTCGACGTCGTAGCCCACGGGGGTCTGGCCGTCGGTGCCGAGGAATTCCGCGGGGGCGTAGGAGGTATCCGAGCCCACGGTCAGGGTGCCCTTTGACTTGATCGCCTCGGGCAACGTGGCCGCCAGGGCATCGTCCTTCTGGACCGTGCTGGGGTCAAAGCTGGCCGCGGCACTGCCCGAAGCGGAAGCCGCGCCGGAGGGGCCGGTCTCGGAGGCGTTCGTGCAGGCCGTCAAGGCCAATGCGCCGACGGCGAGCACCGTGGCGACCTTCAGTGCGGGGTTGCTCAGGAGCGAACGGGAGATCTGCATTTTCTTACCTTTTTGTTGCAGGAGGGATGCGTATTCAAGTCGATTTAAAAAGTGTATCGCCGAACAAGAGATGTGCGTCACAGAAAACTAAGTTTCACTATTGGATAACTAAACCAGACCCGAATGCAATATCTTCAACGCCCAATCTGTCTGTGATCCCGGATTCCTGCCCGTTCGCCAGGTCCCGCGGTCAAAAGGTTCGGCGGCCGATTCACCGGCAGGGCCCGCGCCGCCCGCCGCGCGGGCTAGCTGCTGATGCCGAGCGACTCCAGCATGGGACGGAACTTGGCCCACGTCTCGGCGAGCTCGGTCTCGGGAACCGAGCCATCCACCACGCCGCAGCCCGCATAGAGCCGGACCGTGTGCGGGGATTCGATGACGGCGCCGCGCAGGGCGATGCCCCACTCGCCATTGCCGGCCGCGTCGAGCCAGCCGACCGGCCCGGCGTACGGGCCGCGGTCCAGGTGCTCGAGCTTGCGGATGAGTGCCCCGGCCACGGTGGTGGGGGTGCCGCAGACGGCGGCGGTGGGATGCAGTGCGTTGATCAGGGCCAGGCACGTGGGGACGTGGCCTTCCACCTCGGCCAGTTCAGCTTTGACGTCCGACGCCAAATGCCACACATTGGGCAGTTCGAGGATGAACGGCTCGCTGTGGGCGTTCATGGCCTCGGAAAACGGCGCCAGCTGCGTGGTCAGGGACTGGATCGCGATGTCGTGTTCGTGCCGCTGCTTCTCGGAGCCAGCCAGGACCCGTTCGGCGAATTCCAGCGGCGAGCCTGCCATGCCGTCGGCGTCGCGGCGGTCCAGTGTGCCGGCCAGGACGCGGGCCTGCGCGGTGCGGCCCTCCACCTGGATCAGCATTTCCGGTGTGGCCCCCACCAGCCCGTCCACCCCGTATGTCCAGCATTCGCGGTACCGGGCGGACAGTTCGCGCAGCACCTGGGCGGCATTGACGCCGGTGGGGACGGTGGCCACGACGTCCCGGGCCAGCACCAGCTTCTCCAGGGCGCCGGTCCGGATCTCTTCGACGCCCGCGGCCACAGCGGCCATCCAGTCTTCCTCGCTGAGCGAGCCGGTGTGCAACGTTGCCCCTGCGGCCAAAGGCAAGGGACGCACGACGGCGGCACCCGCCTGCGCGGCTGCCGGCGCCGGGTCGTCCACTACGGTCATTTGGGCGCCGGGACTGGCGCTGGCGCTGGCTTGGGCACCGGGATTGGCGCCGGGGCCCGGATTGGCACCGGCCCCTGGATTGACCCCGGGGTTGACCCCGGGATTGGCGCTGGCACTGTGAAGCCAGCGGTCCAGAGCGGCGCGGGCGCCCGCTTCGGTGAGTTCGCCGTCGTCGAACGTGAGCTGGGTCAGCCAGGCGCGGCCGTCACGGAGCCCCACAACGATTTCCGGGACCAGTAGCCGGGACTCATGGGCGGAAGCCTTGGAGAAGGCGAAGGAGCCGAAGGCGACCGGGCCGGTGCCGGGGCAGCCCACGGCGTCCTGGATGTCTGCCTCCAGGACCTGGTGGCGCCACCAGATGTCCGCCTCCAGGAACCGCTCGGGGCCGGTGGCGGTGAAACGGGCGATCTCGCCGAAGCCCACGAGCCCGGCCTCGCGGCGGGTCCAGCAGAGGACATCGTCCCGGACCAGAAACGACGGCAGGCCCCCGGGGAAAGTTTCGGCATCGAGGGGGACTGTCAAGGTGCGGAACGTGCTCGTCATGATGGCATAACACTAGCCCGTGATCGCCCGTTGGGTGGATATACACGTGTCGGCAGGGGCTGCGCGGGGCCCACGCGGCCGTTGCCGCAGGTGAAAGCCGCGTCAATTGGCGGTCCGTTCGTGGGAGAGCCGATCATTTGAGACAATGTCAGGGTGAACCGAGCATCCTTGGATAAGCGTCCGGACGAAGTAGCCACGATGTTTGACGACGTCGCCCCCAAATACGACGTCGTCAACGATGTCCTGTCCTTGGGGCAGACGCGGCGTTGGCGCAAGGTGGTGGTGGAGGCCATGGGCGTATCGGCCGGCCAGCGCGTCCTGGACCTCGCCGCCGGCACCGGCACGTCCAGCGAGCCGTACGCCGACGCGGGCATCAACGTCATCGCCTGCGATTTCTCCCTTGGCATGCTCAAGGTCGGCAAGCGCCGCCGGCCGGACATCGACTTCATCGCCGGGGACGCGACGCGCCTGCCGTTCGCGGACAACACCTTTGATGCCAGCACGATCTCCTTTGGCCTGCGCAACGTCAACGAGCCGAAGAAGGCCCTGGCCGAAATGCTGCGGGTCACCAAGCCCGGCGGCCGGCTGGTCATCGCGGAATTCTCCCAGCCTGTGGTGCCGCTGTGGCGCACCATGTACACCGAATACCTCATGCGGGCCCTGCCGGCCATCGCCGTCAAGGTCTCGTCCAACCCCGACGCCTACGTCTACCTTGCCGAATCCATCCGCGCGTGGCCGGACCAGGACCACCTCGCGGCGTGGCTGCAGGAGGCTGGCTGGGAATCCGTCACCTACCGCAACCTCAGCGGTGGCATCGTCGCCGTCCACCGGGCCCAGAAACCGCTGGCCGGCTCCGCAACTGGCCCTGCCGCGGGCGCGACAGCGCTGGCCGCCCACACCGGACCGGTGGCCAAGCTGCGCCGCAACATCACCCGGCCCGGCCGGTAGCCGATACCTGCTGTGAATGTACTGATCGTCGGGGCGGGCCCGGCCGGATCCACTGCCGCCTACTACCTTGCCAAAGCCGGCATTGACGTCACCGTGCTGGAGAAAACCAGCTTTCCCCGCGAGAAGGTCTGCGGCGACGGGCTCACCCCGCGCGCGGTCCGCGAGATCCAGAAGCTGGGACTCGCCCATCCCGAAACCGAGGGCTGGCGGCGGAACAAGGGCCTGCGCCTGATCGCCGGCGGCCGCACGATCGAACTGCCCTGGCCGGAGGTGGCCGACTTCCCGCAGTACGGGCTGATCCGGACCCGGCTCGGCTTCGACGAACAGCTCGCCCGCCACGCCCAGTCCGCGGGCGCCCTCGTGCTGGAACGCCACAGCGTCACCGAGGCGCTGCGCTCCGAGGACGGCCGGGTGACCGGCGTCCGCGCCGCGCTGCTGGATAACTCCGGGCGCAAGACCGGCGAAACGCGCGACTTCAGCGCCGACGTCGTCCTCGCGGCGGACGGCAACTCGACGCGCACCGCCGTCTCGCTGGGCATCCACAAGCGCGATGACCGGCCGCTCGGCGTGGCCGTGCGGACCTACTTCACCTCACCGCGGCACGATGACGACTGGATGGAAGGCTGGCTCGAGCTTCCTGGCCGCGACGGCAAACTCCTGCCCGGCTACGGCTGGGTGTTCGGCGTCGGCGACGGCACTTCCAACGTGGGCCTGGGCATCCTGAACTCCTCCAAGGAGTTCGGCAAGCTGGACTACAAGCAGGTGCTGCGTGAATGGACCGCCGGCATGCCCGCCGACTGGGGCTTCACCCCGGACAACCAGGTGGGCGAGATCCGCGGCGCCGCGCTGCCCATGGGCTTCAACCGCACCCCGCACTACTCTCCGGGCCTGCTGCTCCTCGGCGACGCCGGCGGCATGGTCTCCCCGTTCAACGGCGAGGGCATCTCCTACGCCATGGAGTCCGCCCGCTTCGCGGCCGAATTCATCGCCGACGCCGCTGCCCGGTCCGCTTCGGCCGGCTGGAGCTCGGCCCACACCGACGCGCACCTGGCCCGGTACGCCGACTACGTGCGGCAGCAGTGGGGCTCCCACTTCACACTGGGCCGGGCGTTCGCCGCCCTGATCGGCAAGCCCGCCGTCATGAAACTGGCCCTCCGGACCGGCATGCCCGTCCCCGTGCTCATGCGTTTCGTGGTGCGGATGCTGGCCAACCTCACCGATCCTGCCGCCAAGGGCTTCGAGGACCGGGTCATCCGGGTCCTGGAATCCCTGGTTCCCGCCACGTCCAACAAGGCCGCACCCACCACGGACGGCGCTCCGAACTCCGGCACCAACTCCGCGGTTTCCGCAACAAAAGTTAGGGTTAACCCGTGACCAACTCTGCAGACCAAAGCTGGACGCACGCCGGACACGGCTTGCCGAGCTCTGAACCCGACCTCAACACCACGGCGATCGCCACGGGCCTCCAGCTGCCGGCAGGCTTCTCGGCGATCGCGGGCGACCCCGAGCTGGGCCCCGCGCTTACCACCAATCTGGCCCGCGTGGAGAAGAGGCTGCGCGAAGCCATTGCCAACTCGGATCCCCTGGCTGACGCAACGTCGCGTCACCTCGTGGAAGCCGGCGGCAAGCGCATCCGCCCGCTGTTGACCCTGCTGTGCGCCCACCTGGGCGACGCCTCCCTGCCCGCAGTGGTGCAGGCCGCCGTCGTCGTCGAACTGACCCACCTCGCCACCCTCTACCACGACGACGTCATGGACTCCGCGCCGTTCCGCCGCGGGGCGCCGACGGCGCACGAAGTTTGGGGCAACTCGGTCGCGGTCCTGACCGGTGACCTCATCTTTGCGCGCGCCTCCATCCTGGTCTCGGAGCTCGGGTCCCGTGCGCTTGGCATCCAGGCACGCACCTTCGAACGGCTCTGCCTGGGCCAGCTGCACGAGACCGTGGGACCGCGCCCGGACGAGGACCCCTTGGCGCACTACCTGTCCGTCATCGCGGACAAGACGGGCTCGCTCGTGGCCGCCTCCGGGCAGCTTGGGGCCATCTTCTCCGGCGCCGACGAAGCCTACGAGCCCATCCTGGTCCAGTATGGCGAGAAGGTGGGCGTGGCCTTCCAGCTCGCCGACGACGTCATCGACGTCACCGGGATCAAGGTCAAGTCCGGCAAGTCGCCGGGGACCGACCTGCGCGAAGGCGTCCCCACCCTGCCCGTGCTGCTGCTGCGCAACGCGGCCCGCGACGGGGACCAGGGCGCCGTCGAACTGCTGACGCTGATCGACGGCGATCTCAGCTCGGATGAGGCCCTGGCCGCCGCCGTGGCCGGACTCCGGGAACATCCTGTCACCGCACAGTCCTGGGTGGTGGCACGCGCCTGGGCCGATGAGGCCATTGCCGCCCTTGCCCCGCTGCCCGAAGGCGTCGTGAAGGCCTCGCTGACCAGCTTCGCCCACGCGGTAGTGGACCGCAGCAGCTGAGCCTCCCGGCCTCCGGCGTAGTCCGGCCCGCCGCGTAGCCGCCCTCCGGCCTGGCCGGCCTCCGGCTTAAACGGAATGGCCCCGGTTCCTCACAACGTTCGAGTCTTCCGTTGTGCCGAACCGGGGCCATTTCTCCGTTCGCATCAGATCCACCGGAGGCATTTGGTGAACCCAAGAAAGAGCTTATGACAAGTTTGTAATGCTGTCCAGTAGTTTTGTAATTTCGTTTGTCACGGGTTTCGCCGGGGTCTTGGTGAACGCCCTCCGGGGGCCACTTTGCCGCGCTGCGGGCTGCTTCCCAGCTGTTTCCTCGGCGTGTTGGCGTCAAAGTGCCCCACCGCGGCACTGGGTGTCCGGCCGAGGTTTTCCACATGGCCCAACCTGAGTGGGCCCGAAGGATCCCGGGCCGGGCACATTGGCGGAATGAACGTTGCCACTTTTCTTGCCTCACGGGGCGGAACGGCCACCGCGGCTGACCTTGACCGAGCTGGATTCAGCCGCCACCGAATTGCCACGGCCGTGGCCCAGGGCACCATGGTGAGGATCCGCCGCGGGCAATATGGGCTGCCGCAGGATTCCGGCGTCTACCGGGCGGTGCGCGAACTGAAGGGTTTGCTGACGTGCCTGTCGGCCGCTCCGGGCTACGGCTTGTGGACCTTGGCGCCGGCCCAGTCCATGCATTTGTGTCTTGGGCATCGGGCGGCACCGCCCGGCGCCGTGGCCCATGGCCGCTGCAGGCATCCCCGGCACCCGTGGTTGCCCGTGACCGGACTCGCCGACGTCCTGATCCATGCACTCCATTGTCTGCCCGAGTTGGAGGCCCTTGTCATGGTCCAGTGTGCTGTGGGCCGGGGGGAGATCAGTCTGGCCTTCCTCCGCAGCAGGCTCGAGGGCAACCGCAACGGCCGCGCCAGATCGGTGCTGGACCTGGTCATTCCCCGAGCGGATTCCCTGCTGGAAGTTCTGGCCAACACCGCCTTCCACCGCGCCGGGCTGTATGTCCGACGGCATGTGGAGATTCCCGGAGTGGGCGAGGTGGACTTCCTCGTTGAGGACATTCTCGTGGTGGAGACGGACGGCGCATCGCATTTGGAGCCGCTGCAGGTGAAGAAGGACCGGGGCCGGAACAACGCAAGCCTCGTCGGAGGCTACCTGGTTCTCAGGTTCGGCTACGACATCATCGTCCACCACCCCGAGCGGATGCTTGCGCAGGTTCTCGCGGTGCTGGAGTTGTGGCGTCGGGGTGGGTACCACCCGTGACGGGCGGGTCACCTTCGCCGTCCGGGGCTACTTTGAGGCCTCAGTTGGGGATTTCTGGGCGGGTGGGCGGCGTGTCCGTGCCAAAGTGCCCCCGCACTGCAGGAACCAGAGGCCCTCAGGTTCCGACGCCGATGAGAAGGCCCGCCTAGTCCTCGTCCTCGTCGTTGAAGGCCCACTCAAACATGTCGAAGACGAATTCGGAGAAGGTCCCTTCCTCGCTCTTCCACTGGCCGCGGGCGTTGTTGCGGCGGTACACGATGGGATCCGGGATGCTGAGGTCCCCGACGCGGAAGCCCCAGGTGAACTGCTCTTCCTCGTCCTCGAGGAACATGAGGAAACCCTCGTCATCGACTTCGAGCTCTTCGGGGTCCCAGAAGTAGTGGTAGGCCTCCATGATGTCCTCGCAGCCGCCGACTGCCAGGTAAAACTCGCGCAGGACCAGCGGGACTTGGAATTGGTGTTCGGCCAGGGCGGCGTCGAGCTCGCCGGCCGGGAGGCCATCTTCTTCCTGCCATTCGTCTTCGAGATACTTCGGGACAAGCGCGCGGAATTTCTCGAGGAACATGTCAGTCATGGTCTTATCCTAGCTAATCCTCAGCGGTCGTTTTCCGCGGTGTCCAGGCCCAGTCGGTGCCAGCCGCGCACCGCCAACGGAACGTACCAGTGGCGCCGCCAGGCCGTGACCCGGAAGGCGAAGACAAGCCCGGCGACGGCGCAGGCGGTCACCGCGGTGAAGGTCCCCGTGAGGGACAGGATCACGGTCGACGCCGACCCGGCGAACGCCGGCAGCGCGTACAGATCTTTGGGGTCGAAGAGCTGCGGCACCTCGTTGGCGGTGATATCCCGCAGCAGGCCGCCGCCCACCGCCGTCGTGACACCCAGCAGGACGGCAGCCACGGGATTCATCCCGGCCTCCTGGGCCTTCAGGGTGCCGGTGATGCAGAACAGGGCCAGCCCGCCGGCGTCGAACAGGATCAGCAGCGAAGTGAAACGCTGGACGCTGGAGAACAGGAAATACACCAGTACCGTGGCGAGCAGGGGAGGCACCAGATACGCCGGGTTGGTGAACGCCGCGGGCGGGCCTGCGCTGATGATGATGTCGCGGATGACGCCGCCGCCCAGGCTCACCATGGAGGCCAGGAGCAGCGAGCCGATGATGTCGAACTGCTTCCGCGCCGCGAGCAGCGAGCCGGAGACCGCAAAGAAGAACACGCCGGCGAGGTCAAGCCAGACCAGGACAAGGCTGAAGGAGAAGGTCATGAAGCGTCCCGGTCGATTACAAGGGGGCGGATAGGGCGGCTCCAAGGCTACGCTAACGGCTATGAATAGCCCCATCCTGATCGCCTGCGCCCACGGCACGTCGAGCCCGCACGGGGCCGGGGAGGTCAACGCGCTCCGGGACGGCATCGCCGGGCTCCGTCCCGGGCTGGACGTCCGCGAGGCCTACGTCGACGTGCAGGACCCGGACCTGCCGGTCGTCGTGGCGGGCCTGCCAGCGGGAGAAGCCGCCGTCGTGGTTCCGCTGCTGCTGAGCGTCGGCTACCACGTCAAGGTGGATATCGCCCGGGCCGTGAAGAGCCGGCCGGGCACCCTGGCCGCGGCGCCGCTGGGGCCGGATCCGCGGCTCGCAGCGCTGCTGGACCAGCGGTTGCGCGAGGCCGGGGTCAAGGACATCGACGCCGTCGTCCTCGCCGCCGCCGGTTCCTCCGATCCCAGCGCGGCGCAGAATGTCGAGGAACTTGCGGACCAGCTCCGTGCCCTGCGTTCCAACCGGATCGTGGCCGGCTACGGCGCCTCCGCCACGCCCTCCGTTCCCGACGCCGTCGCCATGCTCCGCGAGGAGGCCGCCGGTGGTGCCGGCGCGGGGGAGTCGGCCGGAGCGGTGGACCTCGGCGGAAGGGTGGTCATCGCCTCGTATCTCCTGGCGCCCGGCTTCTTCCATGACCAGCTGGCCAAGGCCGGCGCGGACCTTGTGACGGCGCCGCTGCTGCCCTCTCCGGTCCTCGCCGAAATTGCCCTGGAACGCTACGACGCCGCGCTGGCCGCAGCCCCACAACCCCGGCCCTGACGGTCCCCGCAGATGCACAGCCGCAGGGCGACTTCAAGGGTTTCCGGCGGTTCGTGACGAAATGTTTCCCTAGGTGACTCCCCGTTTCTGACCCTTTGTGACGGGATTACGGCCGCCCCTACAGTCGATGCATGACTGATACAGCTCTAGCCGGAGCGTCCACGGACGAGGCTGCCGCCGGCCGCACCAAGCGCCCTTCCCGTCCGGCCGCAAAGCCGCACGGGCAGTGGAAAGTGGACGGCACCACGCCGCTGAACGCCAACGAGACCTGGAAACAGGAAGACAACGGCCTCAACGTCCGCGAGCGTATCGAGTCCGTCTACTCCAAGCACGGCTTCGACTCGATCGACGGCACCGACCTGCACGGCCGCTTCCGCTGGTGGGGGCTCTACACCCAGCGCAAACCCGGGATCGACGGCGGCAAGACCGCCACGCTTGAGCCGCACGAACTCGAAGACAAATACTTCATGCTCCGCGTCAGGATCGACGGCGGTGCGCTCACCACCGAGCAGCTGCGCGTCATCGGCCAGATCTCCGTGGACTTCGCCCGCGACTCGGCCGACCTCACGGACCGCCAGAACATCCAGCTGCACTGGATCCGGGTCGAAGACATGCCCGAGATCTGGCGCCGGCTCGAGGGCGTGGGGCTGTCCACCACGGAAGCCTGCGGCGACGTGCCCCGCGTGATCCTCGGCTCCCCGGTGGCGGGCATCGCCAAGGACGAGATCATCGACCCCACGCCGCTGATCCAGGAACTCGCCGAACGGTTCATCGGCGACCCGGAACTGGCCAACCTGCCGCGCAAATTCAAGACCGCCATCACCGGCCACCCCAGCCAGGACGTGGTGCACGAGATCAACGACGTCGCCCTGGTGGGCCTGGTCCACCCCGAACTCGGCATCGGCTACGACCTCTGGGTGGGCGGCGCGCTCTCCACCAACCCCATGCTGGGCAAGCGCCTCGGCGCCTTCGTCCGGCCGGACCAGGCCGCCGACGTGTGGCTGGGCGTCACCAGCATCTTCCGCGACTACGGCTACCGGCGCATGCGCACCAAGGCCCGCCTGAAGTTCCTGCTGGCCGACTGGGGACCGGTGAAGTTCCGGCAGGTCCTCGAGGACGAATACCTCGGCTACAAGCTCTCCGACGGCCCCGCGGCGCCCAAGCCTTCCACCCCCGGGGACCACATCGGCGTGCACGAACAAAAGGACGGCAAGTTCTTCATCGGCGCCACCCCGCTGGCCGGCCGCCTCTCCGGCAGCCAGCTGGTCAAGCTCGCGGACACCCTGGAGGCCCGGGGCTCACAGCGCCTGCGCACCACCCCGCACCAGAAGCTCGTGGTCCTCGACGTGCCCAAGGACGAGGTCCAACCGCTCGTGGCCGAGCTCGACGCCCTGGGCCTGTCCGCCCGGCCCTCCGTGTTCCGGCGCGGCACCATCGCCTGCACCGGCATCGAGTTCTGCAAGCTCGCCATCGTGGAAACAAAGGTTACGGCGGCGACGGCGGTGGCCGAGCTGGAGCGCCGCCTGGCCGACCTCGCCGAGAGCAAGCAGCTGCCGCAGGCGCTGTCCCTGCACATCAACGGCTGCCCCAACTCCTGCGCCCGGATCCAGACGGCGGACATCGGCCTCAAGGGCATGATGCTGCCGACGCCCGACGGCGACCCCACCCCGGGCTTCCAGGTCCACCTCGGCGGCGGGCTGGCGTCCGACAGCCGCGAAGAGGCAGGCCTCGGCCGCACCGTCCGCGGCCTGAAGGTCACCGCCGGGGAACTGCCCGACTACGTGGAACGCGTGGTCCGCAAGTTCGTCGCCGACCGCTCCGAGGGCCAAAGCTTCGCCGAGTGGGCGTTCGCCGCGGACGAGGGTGATCTCCAGTGACCGCTGCACTCCGCACCCACGACGAGCTCAAGGCCCTCGCCGAGGCCGGCGCTGCCGAACTCGGCTGGGACGCCCCGGCCCGCGATGTCATCGCCTGGGTGGCCCGGAATTTCGAGCTGCCGGCGGTCGCCGTCGCCTGCTCCATGGCCGACGCCGTCCTGCCGGCGCTTGTCGCGGACCAGCTCCCCGGCGTCGACGTCCTGTTCCTGGAGACCGGCTACCACTTCCCGGAGACGCACGCGACCCGCGACGAGGTCGCGGCCAACCTGCGCGTCAACGTCGTGGACGTCCTGCCGGAGAACACCGTGGAACAGCAGGACCGGCTCCTGGGCAAGGACCTCTTCGCCCGCGACCCCGCCCAGTGCTGCGCCCTGCGCAAAGTGGCGCCGCTGCGCCGCACCCTGGCCGGCTACGAGCTCTGGTTCACCGGAGTCCGCCGCGACGAGGCCCCCACCCGCACCAACACGCCGCTGATCACCTGGGACGAGGCCAATGGCCTGGTCAAGGTCAACCCGGTGGCGGCCTGGACGTTCGACCAGCTGGTGCAGTACTCCGACGACAACCTTCTTCCCGTCAACCCGCTGCTTTCACAGGGCTACCCGTCCATTGGCTGCCAGCCTTGCACCCGCAAGGTGGCGCCCGGCGACGACCCCCGCGCCGGACGCTGGGCAGGAACCGACAAGACAGAATGCGGACTACACGTATGAGCAACTTCCCGACTTCCGTGGCCGTCGACCCCGATGCCGCCACCTTCACCACCACCGCCTCCGCAGCAGATGCCGCCCCCGCCCCTGCGCCGCGCGGCATACGTCCTTCGGACGATGCGCGCGGCTCCGACAGGCCCGATGCCACTCCCGGGGCGGCATCTGCCGCTGCGGCTACGGGATCGGCTCGCCTGTCGTCTTTGGACACTTTGGAATCGGAAGCGATTCACATCATCCGCGAGGTCGTTGCCGAGTTCGAGAAGCCTGCGCTGCTGTTCTCCGGCGGCAAGGATTCCGTGGTGATGCTGCACCTGGCCACCAAGGCCTTCTGGCCTGGCAAGGTGCCTTTCCCGGTGCTGCACGTCGACACCGGCCACAACTTTCCCGAGGTTATCGAGTTCCGCGACCGGACCGTGGAACGGCTGGGACTGAAGCTCGTCGTCGGCAGCGTGCAGGAGTTCATCGACTCCGGTGAGCTGGCCGAGCGTGCCGACGGCACCCGGAACCCGCTGCAGACGGTGCCGCTGCTGGATGCGATCCAGCGCAACAAGTTCGACGCCGTCTTCGGCGGCGGCCGCCGAGACGAGGACAAGGCCCGGGCTAAGGAGCGGATCCTGAGCCTGCGCGACGAGTTCGGCCAGTGGGACCCCCGCAACCAGCGGCCTGAGCTGTGGAACCTCTACAACGGCCGGCACACAGTGGGCCAGCACGTCCGGGCCTTCCCGATCAGCAACTGGACCGAACTTGATGTGTGGCGCTACATCGAGCGCGAGAACATCGAACTGCCGGGCCTGTACTACGCCCACGACCGCGAAGTCTTTGCCCGCGACGGCATGTGGCGCGCCGTCGGCGAGGTCTCCCAGCCGCTTGATCACGAGGAAGTCATCACCAAGACCGTCCGCTACCGGACCGTCGGCGACATGTCCTGCACCGGCGCCGTGGAATCTGCCGCCGCCACCGTGCGCGACGTCGTCATTGAGGTTGCCGCCTCGACCATCACCGAACGTGGCGCCACCCGGGCCGATGACCGCATCTCCGAGGCCGCCATGGAAGACCGCAAGAAGGACGGCTATTTCTAATGAGCACGGAAACGTTTCTCCCGGGCCCGGACCTCGTTGCCGCGGCGCTGCCCACCACGCTGTTCCGCTTCGCCACTGCAGGCTCCGTCGATGACGGCAAGTCCACGCTGGTGGGTCGGCTCCTGCACGACTCGAAGGCGATCCTTGCCGACCAGCTCGACGCCGTCGCCCGCACCTCCGCGGACCGCGGGTTCGGCGGCGAAAAGGGCGGGATCGACCTCGCCCTGCTGACCGACGGCCTGCGCGCGGAGCGCGAGCAGGGCATCACCATTGACGTCGCCTACCGCTACTTCGCCACGGACCGCCGCAGCTTCATCCTCGCGGACTGCCCCGGGCACGTGCAGTACACCAAGAACACGGTGACCGGCGCGTCCACCGCGGACGCCGTCGTCGTGCTCATCGACGCCCGCAAGGGTGTCCTGGAGCAGACCCGCCGGCACCTGTCCGTGCTGCAGCTGCTGCGCGTGGCGCACGTGATCGTGGCTGTGAACAAGATCGACCTCGTGGATTTCAGCGAGGACGTGTTCCGCGAGATCGAGGCGGACGTCCAGCAGGTGGGGCGCGAGCTTGGGCTCGGTTCCGACGGGGTCGCGGACCTCCGGGTCATCCCCGTATCCGCCCTCGACGGCGACAACGTGGTCGACGCTTCGGAGCGCACCCCGTGGTACGACGGCCCGGCGCTGCTGGAAGTCCTGGAGACCCTGCCGGCCGCCGACGAACTCGAGAGCCACCTCGAAAGCTTCCGGTTCCCGGTCCAGCTGGTGGTCCGGCCACAGGGCGCGCTGGCCCCGGACGCGATCGCCGGCGGCCTCGATCCCGAGGCCTACCGCGACTACCGTGCCTACGCCGGCCAGATCACTGAAGGCTCCGTGAAGGTGGGGGACCAGGTCAGCATCCTGACCCCGGGGCAGGACCCGCGCACCACCACCGTCACCGGGATCGACTTCGCGGGCCGTGAGCTCGCGGAGGCGGCCGCCCCGCAGTCTGTGGCCCTGCGCCTCGCGGATGAATTCGACGTCGCCCGCGGGGACACGATCGCGGCCGCCGGGACCATCCGGGAGGCATCGGCCGATCTGTACGCGGCGCTTTGCTGGCTCTCGCCCAAACCGCTCCGGGAGGGCACGAAGGTCCTGGTCAAGCACGGCACCCGCACGGTTCAGGCTCTGGTCCGGAACGTGACGGGCAAACTGGACCTCGCCAGCTTCGGCCTGGAGCCGACCACCACCCTGGAGCTCAACGACATCGGGCACGCACAGCTTCGGCTCGCCGCCCCGCTGCCGCTGGAGAACTACCTGCACCACCGCCGCACCGGGGCGTTCCTGGTGATCGACCCGCTCGACGGCAACACCCTCGCCGCGGGCCTGGTCAACGACCACCCGGGCGACCACGAGGACGAGCGCTACTCGATCTAGTTTGTTGGTCTGATCCGCCGTTCCTTGATTGATGCACGAAGCCCCGGTCCGGAACTTTCCGGACCGGGGCTTCGTACATTTGGTTGCGGCTGATGGTGTCGGGGCAGTACCAGCTGTTGCGAAGCGACCCTTAGGCGCCGGGAGGCCGGTACTTGATCTGCTCGGCCTGCCGCAGGGCTTCCATCGTTTCGTCGACGGTCAGGAGCACTGTCGTTTCGAAGGAGCTCAGCGCGCCGCCTCCGCTGATCGCCAGTGCCACCGCGGCCATGGACACATTGTCCGGGGCCTCCCATAAGTTGAAACCGTCGTGGGAGCCGAAGGCGTACCAGAAACCGTGTAGCTTCCCGCCGACCGACTCTATGTACGTCTGCGCGGCCTTTCTGCGGTCCTCGGGATTGTTGATCAGTTTCGCCCAGGTCTCCGGTGTGTAGCTGAACTTCGACAGATAGAGCGGCATCGTCTCGTCCTTTCCTTGCTGCCGGTAGTGCCGGCGGTGCCGATCCAGCAAGAATGGCAGTCCCTTGCCCGGTCAGCAATGGCTGCCGGCACCCTGTACCGGCGGGAATGGCCTTGCCCTGTGTTTCAACGAATGTGACGCTGCGTGAACCCGCGTGACCCCCGGTTTCCGGACCGTTGAACCCCGAATATGACTATCCCTATGGTGAATGAATGAAGACAAAGGAACGGTTCCCCGGCCTCCCCCGCAGGGACTTCCAGGGGCGATGTCGCCGGCGCTGACCACCAAGCCCGGCCCTTCCGCACACCCCAGAACAGGACTTCACCCATGTCACGCACCCCCGAAAACCCCGTGCCCGGCACGCAGCCGGGCACCACCCGGATCGTCGCCGGCGAGACCGGAAAACCCAAACGCAAGCGCACCCTTGAGATCGCCCTCGTCGCGGGGCTCGTGCTCCTGATCGGCGCCGGCGCAGCCGTGGCGTCCTCGCTGTCCCGCAGCCCGGTGTCCGCCCCGGCAGCGGCCGCGGCGGACACCGGCCCGGCAAGCGAGCTCAAGCTCGGCTACTTTGGCAACATCACCCACGCCCCGGCCCTGGTGGGTGTCAACAAGGGGTTCATCGCCAAGGAACTCGGTCAGACCAAGCTCAGCACGCAGGTTTTCAACGCCGGCCCGGCCGCGATCGAGGCCCTCAACGCCGGCGCCATTGACGCCACCTACATCGGCCCCAACCCGGCCATCAACTCCTATGTCAAGAGCAACGGCCAATCCATCAGCATCATCGCCGGCGCCACGGCTGGCGGAGCGCAGCTGGTGGTCAAGCCCGGTATCAACTCGGCCGCCGACCTCAAGGGCAAGACGCTCGCGTCCCCGCAGCTCGGCGGCACGCAGGACGTGGCCCTGCGCGCGTGGCTTGGCAAACAGGGGTTCAAGACCTCCACGGACGGCAGCGGCGACGTCGCGATCAACCCGACCGAGAACGCCCAGACCCTCAAACTGTTCCAGGACGGCAAGCTCGACGGCGCGTGGCTGCCGGAGCCCTGGGCCTCCCGCCTGGTGCTCCAGGCCGGCGCGAAGGTCCTGGTCGATGAGAAGGACCTGTGGGAGAAGGGCGAGTTCGTCACCACCATCCTGATCGTCAACAAGAAGTTCGCGGCCGAGCACCCGGCCACCGTGCAGGCGCTCCTCAAGGGCCATGTGGAATCCGTCGATTGGCTCAACGCGGCGCCCGCCGCCGAGAAGGCCACCGTCCTCAATGCCGGGCTCAAGGCAGCCGCCGGCAAGGCGTTGCCGGCCGACGTGATCGACCGGTCCCTGAAGAACATCGTCTTCACCACCGACCCGCTCGCAGGGACGTACAAGAAACTGCTGCAGGACGGCGTCGACGCCGGCACCACCAAGCAGGCCGACATCAACGGCATCTTCGACCTCACCGCGCTCAACAGTGTCCTGGGCGAGAGCGCGGCCGGCCAGAAGATCTCCGCCGAAGGTCTCGGCAAGGACTAGCTCCCGGGCCCTCCGCCATCCGCCACAACAGTAAGGACCAGACCATGCCAGTCGTACTGGAACACCTGGGCAAGCGCTTCGGCGCCGGCGCCCCGGTGCTGGACGACGTCAACGCCACCATCGGGCAGGGCGAGTTCGTCGCCCTGCTCGGTGCCTCCGGCTGCGGCAAGTCCACCCTGCTCAACATCATGGCGGGACTGGAGGCCCCGACGTCGGGCGCCCTCGAAGTGCCCAGCGACGGCGCCGCCTTCATGTTCCAGGACGCGGCACTGTTTCCCTGGCTGACCGCGCGGGAGAACATCGAGCTGGCCCTGAAGCTGCGCGGCGTCGGGAATGCCGACCGCAGGGTCCGGGCGGGGGAGCTGCTGGACCTGGTGCACCTGGGCGGTGCGGGGGACAAGCGGCCCCACGAACTCTCCGGCGGGATGCGCCAGCGTGTGTCCCTGGCCCGGTCGCTGGCCCAGGACCGGCAGTTGCTCCTCATGGACGAGCCGTTCGCGGCCCTGGACGCGATTACGCGGGACCTGCTCCATGACGAGCTCGAACGCATCTGGAAGGAAACCGGCCGGACCATCGTCTTTGTCACCCACAACGTCCGCGAGGCCGTCCGGCTTGGCCAGCGCGTGCTGCTGCTTTCCTCCCGGCCCGGCCGCGTGGTGCGGGAATGGCACGTCAGCGAAGAACACCGCACCGACGCCGGCCTGGCCGGCCAGCTCACCGGCGAAATCACCGCCCGGCTACGCGAGGAGATCCGCCGCCATGCCAAGTAACCAACTTCCCGTGGCGGAAGCCCCGGCCGAGACCCGCAAGGTCCACGCCGCACTGACCCGTTCCTCCAGCGGCAAGGAAGACCTGCGCGAGCTCGAAGCGGGCCTCGATTCCCTGCAGTCCGACTCCATCCGCAAGGCCCGCATCGATTGGAGCCGGATCCTGCTTCCGGTGGCTGCGCTCGCGGTGCTGCTCATCCTCTGGCAGCTGTACGTGTCGCTCGGCTTCAAGCGGCGCGACATCGTGCCCGGCCCGCTGGATGTTATCGGCCAGATCGGAACCCTGTGGAGCGAGGGCAAGCTGCAGGAGGCCGTCTGGACCTCGCTGCAGCGCGGCGTCGTAGGCTTCCTGATCAGCGTGGTCGTCGCGACTCCGGTGGGGCTCCTGCTGGCCCAGGTGGCACCGCTGCGCCGTGCGTTCGGGCCGCTGATCTCCGGGCTGCAGGTCCTGCCGTCCGTGGCCTGGGTGCCGGCAGCCATCCTCTGGTTCGGCCTCACCGACGCCACGGTGTATTTCGTGGTCTTCATGGGTGCCATTCCCTCGATCATCAACGGCCTGATCTCAGGTGTGGACCAGATTCCGCCCCAGTACCGCAGCGTCGGAAAGGTCCTGGGTGCGTCCCGGCTCCAACTGGCCCTGCAGATCATCCTGCCGGCGGCCCTGCCCGGGTACCTCGGCGGCCTCAAACAGGGGTGGGCGTTCTCCTGGCGCTCGCTGATGGCAGCGGAAATCATCGCCGTGGGCGGCACCATCGGCTTTGGCCTGGGCTCCATGCTGGACCAGGGCCGCGTCCTGTCGGACATGACCATCGTGATGTCCGCCATCCTGCTGATCCTCGCCGTCGGCATCCTGATCGAACTGCTCGTCTTCGCCCCGATTGAAAAGCGGCTGCTCCGCCGCCGGGGCCTCCTCTCCGGCAGCACCCGCTAGGCCTAACTGCGCTTAGCGCCCCACCACCTCTGACACCGCACCACCCTGACACCGCAACGCGGGGTCACTTGCGGCCCATATTCCTCAGGTTTATGGGCCGTGAGTGACCCCGCGTTGCTTTTGCGATGACTCCTTGCCCGGGCTCGGGCACGGGCCTACACTCACGCCTAGAGGCCGGGTTGCGGCCCACTCCAAGACTGATTCCACGATTGATTCCTAGGAGGTCGCTGTGGCAGCAAAATTTGGCGTGCTGGCCCTGGTCGAAGCCAAGGCGGGGAAGGAACAGGACGTCTGGGACTTCCTGAACGGGGGCCGCGAGATCGTGCTCAACGAGCCCGGAACGCGTACCTGGTACGCCTTCCGGGTCAATGAGAACACCTTCGGCATCTTCGACACTTTCGATACCGAGGGGGACCGGCAGGCCCACCTCAATGGCGCCATCCCGGCCGCCCTCGGTGAACATGGTCCCGCCCTGCTCGCCAAGGATCCCGACATCAAACTGATCGAGCTCATCGCAGTGAAGTAGGCCGGGGCCCGCGCTCCGGGCACCCGAGCCGCCAAGACGACGGCGGCGCGGGGGCACATTGACACGGACACGCCGTCATTCTGGCCCGAGATGACTGCCCCGGCCGTCAAAGTGCCCCCGGACCGCTCCCAGCCCGCCCACTTGAGCCCGCCAACAATGTGACGTGGCGTTACCTTGCGTGAACTGGTGTTTCCGCACCGTTGTTCCGCTATGTGACGCCGCCCTATCGTCGATGCATGGCAATTCAGGACATTTACCCCACGGCGCTGCGCCTCCTCGGCCGTCCCGTGCTGGTGGTCGGCGGCGGACCGGTGGCCGCCCGGCGCACCAAGGGGCTGCTCGACGCCGGAGCCCGCGTCCGCGTCGTGGCACCGGTGGCCTGCCCGGCGCTGGCTGAACTCGCCGACGCCGGCCTCCTGACCTGGGAGCCCCGCCCGTACCGCCCCTCCGACGTCGACGGCGTCTGGTTCGTCCAGACCGCCACCGGCGACGCCGCCGTGGACGCTCAGGTCTCGGCCGACGCCGAGGCGCAGCGCATCTGGTGCGTCAACGCCTCCGACCACGAAGCTTCCGCCGCCTGGACACCCGCCGTCGCCGTGGTGGACGACATCAAGATCGCCGTCAACGCCGGCGGAGACCCGCGCCGCGCCATGGCCCTGCGCGACGCCGTCGCCACCGCCCTGGACGCCGGCGACCTGCCGCTGCGCCGGCGACGTGCCGCCACCGGCACCGGATCCGTGGCCCTCGTGGGCGGCGGTCCCGGCGACACCGGGCTCATCACCGTCCGCGGCCGCCGGCTCCTTGGCCAGGCCGACGTCGTGGTGGCGGACCGGCTCGGCCCGCGTGAACTCCTGGCCGAACTGGCCCCGGACGTCCGTGTGGTGGAGGTCGGCAAGACTCCCGGCCACCATCCGGTGCCGCAGTCCGAGATCAACCGGATCCTGGTCGAAGAAGCACTGCAGGGCCACCGCGTGGTCCGGCTCAAGGGCGGCGACCCCTACGTCCTGGGCCGCGGCGGCGAGGAAGCCGAATTTTGCCGGCAGCACGGCGTCGAGGTCGAAGTGGTTTCCGGCGTCACCTCGGCCATTTCCGTCCCCGCCGCCGCCGGCATCCCGGTCACGCACCGCGGGCTCGCCAAAGGCTTCAGCGTGGTCACCGGCCATGAGGAACTTTCGGAAGTCCCGGCCCGCGCCGACCACACTGTGATCCTGCTCATGGGCGTGGGCCAGCTGCGCGATTCCGCAGCCTCCCTGGCCCGCGCCGGTTTGCCTCCGGAGACGCCTGTTGGCATCGTAGAGAATGGATACCTGCCAAACCAGCGGGTGACCATCGGAACTCTCGGGACCATCGCGGACCAGGCGGAGGCTGCAGGCGTCGCGAACCCCGCCGTGATCGTGATCGGCGACGTGGTCCGCGTCAGCCCGTTCGCGCCGTCGCACTTCAAGACCGCGGACTACAGCACCACCTCCCCGAACGCTCCCCGCACCACCCAGACCCGCGTACTGACCCCCTAACACCCGTCGATTGCTCCATAACTGCCGTTATCAAGCCTCAAAAGGGCGTTTGTGGAGCAACGGATGCAGAAGAAAAAAGGAACACAGCCGTGTCAACTAGCACCCCCGTAGGAACCGCCGCCCGCCCGCTGCGCGTCGCCGTCGTCGGCTCCGGTCCCGCCGGCGTCTACGCCGCGGACATCCTGACCAAGAGCGAGGCCGTCAAGAGCGGCGAGCTCACCGTCAGCATCGACCTCTTCGACCGCTACCCGGCACCCTACGGCCTGATCCGCTACGGCGTGGCCCCCGACCATCCCCGCATCAAGGGCATCGTCAACGCCCTGCACAAGGTCCTGGACCGCGGCGACATCCGGTTCTTCGGCAACGTGGACTACGGCACGGACCTGTCCATCGATGACCTCCGCACCCACTACGACGCCGTCATCTTTGCTACCGGAGCCATCAAGGACGCGGACCTCAACATCCCCGGCATCGAGCTCGAGGGCTCCTACGGCGGCGCCGACTTCGTGTCCTGGTACGACGGCCACCCCGACGTGTCCCGCGAATGGCCGCTGGAGGCCAAGGAAATCGCCGTGATCGGCAACGGCAACGTGGCCCTGGACGTGGCCCGCATGCTCTCCAAGCACGCCGACGACCTCCTGGTCTCCGAAATCCCGGACAACGTCTACGCCGGGCTGAAGTCCTCGCCCGTCACGGACGTGCACGTGTTCGGCCGCCGCGGACCGGCCCAGGTCAAGTTCACGCCCCTGGAGCTGCGCGAACTCTCCCACTCCAAGGACGTGGACATCATCCTCTACGCCGAGGACTTCGAGTTCGACGCCGAGTCGGACCGGCAGATCCAGAGCAACAACCAGACCAAGACCATGGTGGGCACGCTCACCAACTGGATCGCCGGACAGCCCGAGGACCTCTCGGAGCTCACCGCGTCCCGCCGGCTGCACCTGCACTTCCTGCACAGCCCGGTGGAGGTGTACGACGGCGCCGAGGCTCCCGGCCGCGTCGCCGGGATCAAGTTCGAGCGCACCGAGCTGGACGGCACCGGCAACGCCCGCGGCACCGGCGAGTTTGTCGACTACCCGGTCCAGGCCGTGTACCGCGCCATCGGCTACTTCGGCTCCGCCCTCCCCGAGGTCGAGTTCGACCACAGCAAGGGCGTCGTCCCGAACGACGGCGGCCGCGTCCTGGATGCCGCCGGCACCCACGTGCCGGGGATCTACGCGACCGGCTGGATCAAGCGCGGGCCGGTGGGACTGATCGGCCACACCAAGGGTGACGCCCTCGAAACCGTGACCTACCTGCTCGAGGACCGCGAGAACCTGCCGCTGGCCGCGGCGCCCGCCCCCGAGGCGATCGTCGAACTCCTGGCGGGCCGCGGCGTCGAGTACACCAGCTGGGAGGGCTGGCTTGCCCTGGACGAGCACGAGCGCGCCCTGGGCGAGAAGGCCACTGCGGCCGGCGAGTCGCACGGCGTCGCCGTCCAGCGCGAGCGCATCAAGGTGGTGCCCCGCGAGGACATGGTGGAGATTTCCCGCGGCGCCGCCGTCGAGGTCTAAGCGCCGCGCTTGCCCATTCACTGGCGGTAGTCAGTAGGCTTACCGTCATGGATGGACACGATTCGCCCAGGGCCGGCCAATGAGGCTCCGTCACAGCAACGCGTCCGGCCGCGGCTACCGCAGGGTTCCCGCCGGTACTGGGTTCAGTTACAAGGACCTGGACGGGTCCACCCTGCCGCCCGGTCCTGTGCGGGAGCGGCTCGAGGGCATCGGGATCCCGCCGGCCTGGACGGACGTCTGGATTGCCCCGTACGACAATGGGCACATCCAGGCCACGGGCGTCGACGCGGTGGGCCGGCGGCAGTACATCTACCATCCGAGCTGGCGGGAACGGAAGGACCGGCTGAAGTTCGACCGGTCGCTCCAGCTGGCCGAGACCCTGCCGACCGCACGCCGCCTGGTGACCATGGACCTGCGTTCCGACGGGCTGACCCGGGAGCGGGTGCTGGCGGCCGCCTTTCGCATGCTCGACAGCGGATCGCTGCGGGTCGGCTCGGAGCGCTACACCAACGAAAACGGCAGCCACGGCCTCGCCACCCTGCTCTGCGCCCACGTCAAGGTACGCAAGGACGAACTCCGGCTCAGTTTCCCGGCCAAGAGCGGCAAGACCTGGGAGTCGCGGATCGACGACGCCGACCTCGCCGCCGTCGTGCGCCAGCTGAAGCGGCGCGGCGGCAAGACCCGGCTGCTGGCCTATAAGGACGGCCGCAGCTGGCATCCGGTGTCGAGTGCGGACATCAACGAGTACGTCAAGGAGCGCACGGGGGAGGACTTCACTGCCAAGGACTTCCGCACCCTGCGCGGGACGGCGGCGGCAGCCGTCAGCCTGGCGCAGAGCGGCCCGCAGGCGAAAGTCTCGGCCCGTAAGAGCGCGGTGAGCCTCGCCATGCAGGACGCGGCCGCGGTCCTGGGCAACACGCCGTCGATCGCCCGGAAAAGCTACGTGGATCCACGGCTGCTGGACCACTTCGCGGCGGGGGAGACGATCGACCCGAGGCGGCTGGATTCCGCCGAGTCCGAGATCCGCGCCCTGCTGTACCAGGAAGGCGACGTGGTGCCGCTGCGGAAGGCCGCGGGCTAGTATCCCGGCGGGGCCCTCGCAACGCACCCGGCCGCACGCTCGCCGGCGCGGCTACATCGGCTACTTCGGCTACATCCGGCCGAAGCGCGCCCGGACCATCGCGAACACGCCGTAGGCAATGAACCCCGCCCCGATCGCCAGGAGCAGGTACGGGCCGAAGGGGTGGTCCCGGAGTGCCTTGAGGCTGCCGTCCAGGCCGGTGGAAGAACTGGGGTTGTTGGTCGCCGCGGCGATGRCGAAGAGCAGCCCGGTCAGGATCAGCGCCAGCCCTTTCGCGACGTGGCCGGTGACCCCGAGCACGCTGATCAGCCTGCCGCGGTGCGTCCCTTCGAAGTGGTGCAGTTCCTCCTTGAACTTCTTCCCGAAGCCCTTGACGATGAAGTACACGCCGATCCCCATGATGATCAGCCCGAGGCCCACCAGGGCCGGAACCCCGAACGGGGACTGGACCAGGGCCGTGCTGAAGTCCCGCGTCGAGTCGCCCGAATCGCCGCGCTGGCCGAGCGCGAAGCCCGCGAAGCTCAGCCCGACGCTCCCGTACGCTATGGCGAGGAAGCCGGAGGAAATGAGTTTGCCCAGCTGTTCCCGGCGCGGCAGGTGGCGGCCCCGAAGGGTCGCCTCGCTCAGTTGCCAGAGCGCGAGGCCCCCGCAGGCGAAGCAGGCCGCCCACATCACGGCCGGACCCCAGGGGTTGGCGGCGAGTTGTTCGATGGCGCCGGTGGGTTCGGCCTGGCCGGGCGCGCCCAGGACCAGGGCGACGGCGATGGCCCCGATCACGATATGAAGCAGCGCCATCACGGCGAATCCCGAACGTGCGACGACGTCGAGCACGGTGCTGTTCGACGCCGCCTCCGCGGTGTCGGCGGCGTCGCCGATGGCGGCTTCGATCCCGGACTCTTTTTCTGCCATGTTGATGCGGCTATTCCTCATCTGGTCCGGTGGAGCGGTTGTGCCGGTGTTGTGCCTGCGGCGGGGTGCCTATGCGCCGATTCTACGCGCGGCGAAGCGGCAACCGTTTGGACTATCACGTTGTTGGTAAGTGTGCTTACCATAGCCGGGTCATGGCCCCGCTCGTGGACATGCCGCGGACCGGCAGCCCCGCTGCCCCTGCGATTCGGATTCGAAGACAGACGATAGGAAGCTCAACATGGCAGGTAATCTTGTTGCCCGATCCATTCACGACCTGACGGCAGCCGCCTGGTTCGGCGGTTCACTGATGGGTGCCATAGGGCTCAACGGCGCGACGGCCGAAGCCAAGGACCCGGCGGAACGCACCCGCCTCTCAAGCCTGGGCTGGAAGAAGTGGGCGCCGTACCAGGCGGCGGCGTTCGGGGCGCATTTTCTTTCGGGACTCGCCGTCATCCGGGAGAACAAGGGACGGATGGCCAAGCAGGACGGCGTCACGCGCCTGAGCGTCTACAAGTCCGTCGTCACCCTCGCCGGTGCCGCTGTGACCCTGTACGCCGGCCTGCAGGGAGCCAAGGTGGACAAGCTGGCCGCCGAGGGCGCCAAGGGTGCCACCGAGCCGAAGCCGGGGGCCTCCGAGGAACTCCGTTCCGCGCAGCAGCAGCTGAAGATCCTGCAGTGGGCCATCCCCGTGTTCGCCGGCTGGGTGATTGTTCTGGGCGCCAAGCACGGCGAGATGCAGCGCCCCAAGAACGTCCTGACGGGCCTCATGCGCTAGCACCAGTACAACCGGCATATGCCGCGGAGGGCCGGAACATCGCGTTCCGGCCCTCCACAGTGGCAGGCGCACTCACGCCGGGACGGGATCCGAGACTGCGGCCCGGCCCTTCGAGTGCCGGGCCCGCAGGAAGACCTTGAACAGTTCGCCGAGGAGCAGCAGCACAACGCCCGGCACCAGGCAGAGCAGCCACTGTTGTCCCGTGAGCGGCAGTGTGCCGAACAAGTCCTGCATCACCCTCATCTGCGTGATCAGCATCGAGCCGAGGACGGCCCACGCGAACGCCCAGAGCAGCTTCGGGTTGGACACCGTGGCGGGCCCGAAGGCGCTCTCGGTCGGGTAACGCAGATTGAGCGCCACGAAGATGTTCATCAGCCCCAGCCCCACCACAGCCATACTCTGGCCGACTTCCAGCGAACCGTAGGTGGTCTTGCCGATCTGCACGAGGATCAGCGTTGAGGCCGCCATGAAAAGCCCGACGACGAACAGCCGCACCATCATCGACCGGACGATGATCGGCTGATTGAAGGGCCGGGGCTTGCGGTCCATGATGCCCGGCGTCGCGAGGTCCAGGCCCATCACCGCCCCAATGGGGGCGACGATGGCCATGTGGATCCACAGCACCTGGGCCGGACTGAGCAGGGCCGTGCCCGCAATCGCGAACGCGGAGGATCCGATGAACGCCAGAATGAACATGAACAGGTTGGCGACCTGGATCCGGATGAACTTCTGCAGGTTGTCGTACACGAGCCGGCCCTCTTCGACGGCCGCCACGATGGTGGCAAAGTTGTCGTCAGCCAGGATCATTTTGGCCGCGCCCTTGGCGACGTCGGTGCCGGTGATGCCCATCGCGATCCCGATGTCGGCTGCCGCGATCGCCGGGGCATCGTTCACGCCGTCGCCGGTCATGGCGACGATGTTGCCCTTGCGCTTGAGCACCTCGACCAGCCTGACCTTGTGTTCGGGCGCGACACGGGCGATTACGCCGATCCCGTCCACCTGGCTGTCGGCCTCCGCGTCGCTCATCGCCGCGAACTCGGCCCCGGTCACCGCGCGGCCCCTGATGCCCAGTTCGTCGGCGATGGCCGCCGCGGTGACGGCGTGGTCGCCGGTGATCATCCGGACCCGGATGCCGGCGTGCTTTGCCTTGGCGATGGCGGCCACCGCCTCGGCGCGCGGCGGGTCCACCTCGCCGATCAGCGCCGAAATCTCCAGATCCTGCATCAGCGCCATCAGGTCGCCCGAAGGCTGGAACGTCGCCGGGTCGAACTCGCGCTGCGCCAGGGCGAGCACCCGCCGGCCCTGGCTGGCAATGCGTTCGTTCTCTGCCAGCACCTTGCCGCGCATTTCGTCGGTGAGTCGCTCGGCGTGGCCGCCCGGCATCCGGCCGAACGAGGACCTGCTCAGGAGCACATCGGGTGCCCCCTTCACGTAGGCCCGGATCACGGGTCTGCCATCGGCCCCCGGCATCCGGTGGAACGTGGCCATGAACTTGTAGTCGGAATCGAACGGTACCGACGCCACGCGCGGGTTGTTCTGGCGGAATTCCTTGACGTCCACGCCGCCCTTCTGCGCGAGCACGTAAAGTGCGGCCTCGGTGGGGTCTCCGACCACCTCGCCGTCGTTAATATCGGAGTCGTTGCACAGGGCGCAGGAGAACATCACGTAGTCCAGGTCCCGCTCGGCGTCGCCGGTGGTCCGTTGGATCTGGCCGTCGAAGCTGTAACCCTCGCCGCTGACGGTGTAGTGGTGCTGCACGGTGGTGATCTCGCGCACCGTCATCTGGTTCAGGGTCAGGGTGCCGGTCTTGTCCGAATTGATGGCCGAGGTGGAGCCCAGCGTCTCGACCGCAGGGAGGACCTTCATGATGGCGTTCTTCTTGGCCATATTGACCGACCCGACGGACAGGATGGTGGTGACGACGGCGGGGAGCGCATCCGGGATGGAACCGACGGCCAGCGCCACACCGATTCCGAAGAGCACCGCGAAGGACTCGCCCGACGCCAGGCCCATCACGACGATGGCGATAAACGCGAAGAGGGCCGCGACAATGATGAAGATGGTGAGCCTGTCCACCTGCTTGGTGAGCGGGGTCTTCTCCGCTTTCTGTCCGGAGAGCATGTGGGCGATGTGGCCGACCTCAGACCCCATGCCGGTGGTAGTGACGAGGATTTCGCCGTGGCCCCGCGTCACGTTCGTGTTCATGAACGCCATGTTCAGGCGGTCGCCGATGCCGACGTCGTGCCGGCTGATGGTCGTGGTGTCCTTCTCGACGGCGACGCTCTCTCCGGTCAGGGCGCCCTCCTCGATCTGGAGGGTTGCCGCCAGGATGATCCGGCCGTCGGCGGGGACGCGGTCACCGGCATCGACCACCACGATGTCCCCGGGCACGATCTGCTCGGCGGGCAGCTCCACAACGTCACCGTCGCGGCGCACCTTGGCCATAGCCTTCATCATTTGCCCCAGGGAGGCGGCGGCTTCTTCGGCCTTGCCCTCCTGGTGGTATCCCAGCCACGCGTTGAACAGCGTCAGCAGGGTAAGCCCAATGGCGGTTCCGTATTCCGCGATCAGCAAGCTGACCAGGGCGGCGACCACGAGCACGATCTGCATGTAGTCCTGATAGTGCTTGAAGAACCGTTTCCAGACCGGCTCTTGCTTCGCGGCGGCCAGGGCGTTCGGGCCGTACTCCTGCAGCCGCTGCTGCGCCTCTCCCGTGCTCAACCCGCCGGCCGGATCCACCTTCAGCTCGGCCGCCACCTCCGCCGGTGCCAGCGCGTACCAGTTCGCGTCTGCCTCCGCCGGGGCCAACCCAGCTGCTGCACCGGGATCGTCGCTCATGACTTCCTCCTCATCGCGGGGGCGCTGCTCAGAATGGGGTCGGGATGTGGCGCACGGCCAGCGCAGGCTCGCTGTAATCGCCAGCCTTCTGGCGCTTCGGGAGCTCGACGTCGAGTCCCGGGAACGGCTCGTAGGGCACCTGGCTGAGAATATGGCTGATGATGTTGAGCCGGCCACGCTTCTTGATGTCATTGTGCGCGATGTACCACGGTGCCCAGGCGGTGTCGGTCGCCTCGAACATGGCGTCCCTGGCTCGGGAGTAGTCGTACCATCGCTTGTAGGACTTAAGGTCCATCGGAGACAATTTCCAGGTCTTGCGGGGATCGTCCATGCGGCTCGTGAGCCGCCGGGTCTGCTCGTCCGCGCTGACCTCGAGCCAGTACTTGAGCAGGATGATGCCGGAGTCGACCATCGCCTTCTCCACCATCGGAGTCATGTCGAGGAACCTCTGGGTCTGCTCCGGGGTGCAGAATCCCATCACGCGCTCCACGCCCGCACGGTTGTACCAGCTGCGATCAAAGATGACTACCTCGCCCGCCGCCGGGAAGTGCGACATGTAGCGCTGGAGGTACATCTGCGACTTCTCCCGCTCCGTCGGGGTGGGGAGCGCCACGACGCGGAACACCCGGGGGCTCACCCGCTCGACGATCCGCTTGATCGTGCCGCCCTTGCCGGCCGTGTCGCGGCCTTCGAAGACGATGCAGACCTTGGCTCCGGTGGACTTCACCCACTCCTGCATGGCAACCAGCTCGCCTTGCAGGACAGCCATCTCCGCTTCGTACTCCTTGCGGCGCATCTTCTTCCCGGCGCGCTCGTCCTGTCCGTCGGCGCCCTTGGTCTTTTTCTTCTTCTTGCCCACCATCGACCTCCTCGCGACGTACTTGCTGAGGTAAATCACAACCCTGCGCCACCCGGCGGGACTGTCATCTGTCCGGACTGTCATCCCACGGGACCGGCACCTTCGTCCCGGGACCGGGGCGTAGGTGCTCCTATCGCGGGCACCTTCGTGCGGCGTCCTGCCACTCTTAGTGTTGACTGCGGCCGGAGTCCGGTCTACGGCACTAAGACCCTAATGGAGTGCCGGCGGAACCAGGGGCCACAGCCGAGCCGGCCCCTGCTGCTGGGCGCAGGGGCCGGCCGTCTGGACTCGGCGCTGACGCCGATGATGGCGGGAACCCGCGTGCCCGCGAGCCTGGCCGCGAGGCCGGTGCACGGGTGGCGGCCGCCACTGAGACAGAGCATCTTCCGTTCACCTTGGGAAAACCCTAAGGCTACTCCTGGAGCCATTCCGCGCAGGAATTCAGGTTCCGGGTGACGCTCTCGACGGCGGCTGCCTCGTCCCGGGCGGCAATCGCGGCCACGAGTTCGTCGTGGCCCTCGTGCGGCAGGCCGTTGAAGCCTCCCCGACGCTGCTGGCGGAGCAGATCATTGTGGAATACGCTGCCGAAGCTGACATACAGCTCATGCAGCAGCGGGTTGGCGGACGCCTGCGCCACGCGCGCATGGAAGTCCCAGTCGGCCCGGGCCCACGCGGCGTAGTCCTCGCCCAGCCAGGCGGCACGGCGGGCGGTGAGCAAACCGCGCAGGGCGGTGAGGTCGTCGGCCGTCGCGTGGCGGGCGGCAAGCCGGGCCGCCTGGGTGTCCAGCCCGACCCGGACCTCGAGGATGTGCTCCTGGGAGTGGTCCTCATACATCCGCTGCGTGGCGCCTGCGATTTCGCTCGTGGCGCGGACGTATGTGCCGTCCCCGCGGCGGACCTCGAGCATTCCGCTGTGGGCGAGCGCTTTGATGGCCTCGCGCAGAGTGCCGCGGGAGACCCCGAAAGCGGCCATCAACTCAGGTTCGGCCGGAATGCGCTGCTGCAGCGGCCACTCGCCCGAGTGGATCAGCGCCCGCAGCTTGGCAGTGATTTCCTCCGCCAGCGGCGGCCGGTGCGAAGCTGTGAGTGTCATCGCCGGGTTCCTTCTGAAGAGTGCGCAGTTCCTTCTGAGGAGTGCGGGGTGGCGGCCCGCAGTTCCTTGGCCCTCAGGTCCTTGGCGCGCAGCTCCTTCGGTCCCGCCGAGAGGAGGTGGCCTACCGCGATCTGGCCGAGGGCCACTGCCAGCAGCAGGGCCAAGGGCAGGGTCCAGGAATTGGTGGCGCTGTGCAGCAGGCCCATGCCGAACGGCCCGAGCGTCGCCAGCAGATACCCGGCGGACTGGGCCACGGTGGACAGGGCGGTGGTCTCGGCCGTGGTGCGGCCGCTGCGGCTGATCATCACCATGACCAGCGGGAAGATGCCGAGGCCGAAGCCCAGCAGCACCGCGGTCAATGGTGCCCAGGCAGCCGGCAGCACCAGCATGGCCAGGACGCCGAGGGCCATGGTCACCGTGGCCATGTAGAACGCCGTCCGCAGCATCCGGGGGCGTGAGCCGATGGCGACCAGCACCATGCCGGCGGGGACGGAGACGAGCTGCATGAGTCCGAACATGAGTCCGCTGTCGGAGGCGGTAAGGCCCATCGTGGCCAGCATGTAGGGGAACCAGCTGAGCACGGCATAGGCCAGGAGCGCCTGCACCGTAAAGCCGAGGGTGATCAGCGCGCCGGTGCGGGTCCGTAGCAGGGGCCATGGGGAAACCCGGGCTGCCTTGCCGGCGGATGCGTTGCGGTGGGCGTGCACAGCAATTGGGAGGAAGCCGAGGCAGGCGCCCAGGGCCAGGAAGCCGATCGAGCCGACGCCGGCCGAGGGCGAGCCAAGGGCCTGGGCCACCGGAACGATCAGTACGGCGGTGACGGTGGCGCCTGTGGTCATGGTCAATGTGTAGACGGCGGTCATGAGGGACGTGCGGTCCGCGAAGTGAACCCTGATGAAGGAGGGCATGGCCACGTTGCAGATGGCCAGCCCGGACATCCCCGCCACGGTGCCGGCCAGCAGCATGCCGGTGGACGGGACTCCGCGGAGCAGCAGCCCCGCCGCCAGCATCACTAGGGAGAGCAGGATGGCTTTTTCCAGTCCCAGCTGCCGGGTAAGCCAGGACGTGGCAGCTCCGGCCACCGCGAAACACAGTGTGGGGATCGAGGGGATCAGGGCGGCGATCAGCGGGCCGTAGCCCAGGACGGTCTGCAGGTCGTGGAAGAGCGCGGCGGCGCCGGTGATGCCGGCGCGCAGGTTGAGCCCGATGAGCACGAGCGCCACGACGCCGGCCACGATCACGCCGCGCGGGCGGACCGCGCCGGGTGGAGCTGTCTGGGAAAGTGCGGAAACCGCCGTGCTGCTAGCCATAAGTAAAGGTTAGACGTTTGATGTTTGGGACCCAGCTTTTAGTGGCGAATATCTCGGCACATGACACGTGCCGGAGGCGTTGCCGGTGCGGGCGCTGCGGCGGTCAGCGCGGGTGCCGGGCGCTGAGCCGCTGCACTGCCAGTGCAAGCCAGAGCTGCACCCGGTCCGCTGTCTGTGCCGGGTCGTATCCGGTGAGTTCGGTGATCTGCGCCAGCCGGTAGCGGACCGTGTTGCGGTGCAGGGTCAGTTCCTCGGCGACGGCCGCCACCGAGCCGTTGTTGCCGAGGTAGCTTTCCAGCGTGGCCATGAGTTCTGCGCTGTGCGCCGCGTCGAAGGCCCGCAGCGGGTTCAGCGATTCGTTGGCCATGTCCGCCAGCGGAACGTCCTCGCTGGCCAGCAGCAGCGAGGTCAGGCTCAGCCGCTCGGGCTCGTTGACCGGCAGGCCGTGGCTGGCCGCGTCGCGGGCCTCGAAATAGCTCCAGCGCAGGCCGTTGGGCTTGGTGTAGGCTCCGCCGATGCCGATCGTGGCGTGGATCCCGGCCTCGGCGAGGTGGTCGCTGAGGCTGCGGGCGAGGGCGCTGGCGCCGCTGCCGTCGTCGGGCATCACCACCACGAGGTCCTTCCCGACGACGGCGCCGACCGCCGCCGCGAGTGGCTGGGGCAGCGAAGAGCTCCCCAGCTGTTTCTGGTGGGCGGCCGATTCGGCGAGCAGGACCACGTTCTTGCGGGTGCTGTTGATGCCGACGCCGGCGAGGCGCCGGGTGGCTTCGGACGCCTCCAGTGTCCCGTGGATGACGTCGTCGAGGACCTGCCCSGCCAGAGCCCGCTGCGCCTGCCGCTGCTTGACCATGTTGTTGAGCTCAACGCTGATCAGGTTTTGGGCGTAGCCTACGATGCCCGAGTCCTCGAACGGCTGCTTCACCCACAGCGTGCAGGCGTCGCGGCGTCCCGTGGGGATGGGGTAGGACGCCCAGCCCTCGGCCTTGGGCGCCGGGTGGCCTGCAACGCTGTTGTACAGCTGGGCGGTGAACTGGGTCAGGACGATCTCGGTGCGCAGCATCGACCCCAGGTGTTTCAGGAGCTCGGCGAGGCCGCCGCCGGTCAGGAGGGCACGGGCCAGGATCTGGTGCCCGGCGATGAGCCGCTCGAGCTTGACCAGGTGGTCCGCGGACTGGGCGTCGGCCACGAGCTTTCCGATCGCGATGAACGGTGTCTCGTACGGCACTTCCACCACCGGCAGACCCCACCGGTTGGCCTCGGCGATCAGGGCCGGCGGCACGGCGTCGTGCGTCAGGCCGACCCCGAACCCGATGCCCACCGCACCTGCCCGCTGGACCTGACGCACGAACCGGCGCTGCTCCGCGGCGCTCTTGAGCCGCATCCCCGTCGTCAGGATCAGTTCGCCTCCATTGAGGAACCGCTGCGGATCCTCCTGTTCGGTGACGGCCACCCAAAGAATGTCCTGGTGCCAGGTGGTTTCGGCGAGTCCGGCCTTGGTCAGATGCAGGGACGGAACTCCCAGTAGGGCAGCGAGTGAAATGGCCATGGATTCAGGATAGCCGGGTGCTGGGCAAGCGCACTAAAGTCCTGCGGGGATGGTGTGCAGGTGCCTATTCCCTGCCTTGCCATGCTGGCATAGGCTCGTGACCAGTCACACATCCGTCATTGGCAGTAAGAAAGAGGTTGTACACCGTGGTTCAAACCTTGCAGAACTTCATCAACGGCGAGTTCGTCACCCCCGCCGGTACAGGGATGCTGCCCATCGTTAACCCCACCAACGGCGACGTAGTGGCGCAGTCGCCGATCTCGGTGCAGGCCGACGTCGACGCCGCCATGACGGCAGCCAAAGACGCCTTCAAGACCTGGAAGCACACCACACCCGGGCAGCGGCAGCTCATGCTGCTCAAGCTCGCGGATGCCGTCGAGGCCAACAGCGACGAGCTCGTGGAGGCCCAGCACCGCAACACCGGCCAGGTCCGCTCCCTGATCGCGTCCGAGGAAGTGGCCGCGGGCGCCGACCAGCTGCGCTTCTTCGCCGGCGCCGCCCGCATCATGGAAGGCAAGTCCGCCGGCGAGTACTTCGAAGGCCACACCTCCTACGTGCGCCGCGAGCCGATCGGCGTCGTGGCCCAGGTGGCCCCGTGGAACTACCCGTTCCTCATGGCCATCTGGAAGATCGGGCCCGCCCTGGCCGCCGGCAACACCGTGGTCCTCAAGCCGTCCGACACCACCCCGGAATCCACCCTGGTCCTGGCCCGGCTCGCCGGCGAGATCTTCCCGGCCGGCGTCCTGAACGTTGTCCTCGGTACCGGCGAGACCGGCGCCATGATGGTGGAGCACAAGGTCCCCGGCCTGGTCTCCATCACCGGTTCCGTCCGCGCCGGCATCGCCGTCGCGTCGGGTGCCGCCAAGGGTCTCAAGCGCGCCCACCTGGAACTCGGCGGCAAGGCCCCGGCCATTGTCTTCGCCGACGCCGACATCAAGAAGAGCGCCGCGGCGATTGCCGAGTTCGCCTTCTTCAACGCCGGCCAGGACTGCACAGCCATTACACGCGTCCTGGTCCAGGATTCGGTGCACGACGACGTCGTCGCCGCCATGGTGGAGCACACCAAGACCCTGCACACGGGCTCGCAGAACGACGAAGACAACTACTTCGGCCCGCTGAACAACGTCAACCACTTCAACGCGGTCACCTCCGTTGTCGAGCACCTGCCTGCCAACTGCAAGATCGAGACCGGCGGCCACCGCGCGGGCGAGAAGGGCTTCTTCTTCGAGCCCACCATCGTCACCGGCGCCAAGCAGACCGATGACATCGTCCAGAAGGAAACGTTCGGCCCGGTCATCACGGTGCAGAAGTTCAGCACCGAGGACGAGGCAGTGGAGCTGGCCAACGACGTCGAGTACGCCCTGGCTTCCAGCGTCTGGACGACGAACCACGGCACCGCAATGCGCCTGAGCCGGGACCTCGACTTCGGTGCCGTCTGGATCAACACCCACATCCTCCTCACGGCCGAAATGCCGCACGGTGGCTTCAAGCAGTCCGGCTACGGCAAGGACCTGTCCATGTACGGCGTCGAGGACTACACCCGCATCAAGCACGTCATGAGTGCGCTCGACGCATAACGCAGCCGCGTAACGCTGCCAACTCAACCTGACGCATAACTCGCGCGCCTCAACCGCACGCTTAGGAAGGCCTTCCCATGACCACCACCGCACATGACATCACCTACCGGCTCGAGCAGAAGCGCCGCGTCCAGGCCGACTTCCCGGGCCCCAAGTCCGTTGCCCTGACCGAGCGCCGCAAGGCGGTCGTCGCCGCCGGCGTCGCGTCCAGCGTCCCGGTCTTCGTGGCCGACGCCGACGGCGGCATCATCCACGACGTCGACGGCAACTCCTTCATCGACCTCGGCTCCGGCATCGCGGTGACGAGCGTCGGCGCCTCGGACCCCGCCGTCGTCGGCGCCGTGAAGGAAGCCGTGGAGCACTTCACCCACACCTGCTTCATGGTCACCCCGTACGAGGGCTACGTCGCCGTCGCCGAGCAGCTGAACCGCCTCACCCCGGGCGACCACGAAAAGCGCACGGTGCTGTTCAACTCCGGCGCCGAGGCCGTCGAAAACGCCGTCAAGGTGGCCCGCCTGGCCACCGGCCGGGACGCCGTCGTCGCGTTCGACCACGCCTACCACGGCCGCACCAACCTGACCATGGCGCTGACCGCCAAGGCCATGCCGTACAAGACCAACTTCGGCCCGTTCGCGCCCGAGGTCTACCGCATGCCGATGAGCTACCCGTTCCGCGAGGAAAACCCGGAGATCACCGGTGCCGAGGCCGCCAAGCGCGCCATCACCATGATCGAGAAGCAGATTGGCGGCGAGCAGGTCGCCGCGATCATCATCGAGCCCATCCAGGGCGAGGGCGGCTTCATTGTCCCCGCCGACGGGTTCCTGCCCGCACTGGCGGACTGGGCCAAGGACAAGGGCATCGTCTTCATCGCCGATGAGGTCCAGTCCGGTTTCTGCCGCACAGGCGAATGGTTCGCCGTGAACCACGAAGGTGTTGTCCCGGACATCATCACCATGGCCAAGGGCATCGCCGGCGGCATGCCGCTCTCCGCCATCACCGGCCGCGCCGACCTCCTCGACGCCGTCCACCCGGGCGGCCTCGGCGGCACCTACGGCGGCAACCCGGTGGCGTGCGCGGCGGCGCTGGCCTCGATCGGCTCGATGGAGCAGTACGACCTCAACGGCCGCGCCAAGCACATCGAGCAGATCGCCCTCGGCAAGCTGCGCGAACTCGCAACTGAGCAGCCTGTGATCGGTGACGTCCGCGGCCGTGGCGCCATGCTGGCCATTGAACTCGTCCAGGCCGGTTCCAAGGAGCCGAACCCGGAGCTGACCAAGGCCGTCGCCGCAGCCTGCCTCAAGGAGGGTGTCATCATCCTCACCTGCGGCACCTACGGCAACGTCATCCGCCTGCTGCCCCCGCTGGTGATCAGCGACGAGCTGCTGCTGGACGGCCTCGCGGTCCTGGCCGCGGCCATCAAGGCCAACGCCTAACCCAAGCCTTATGAGCTGCCGGGAAGGCGATCCCTTCCGGGCAGACCCGGTCTTGCCCGAACAACGGGGAAACAGCGGAGGAGCCGCGGACATCTTGTCCGCGGCTCCTCCGCTGTTTCCGTCCTGTTCTTTTCTTGGCCTTAAATCCGCCCTACTTCCAGGCGGTCGCATCCAGCTGGATCGCCACCACATACAGGTGCTGGCCCTGCTCGATCTTCTCCACCTCGGTGACGCGCACTTTCGTCTCCGGGACGGTGCCCATCGGATGGCCGACCCCGATGCCGTAGCTCACCACGCCCTCGAAGTCCCCGGCCGGTGCGTAGCTGGTGAGCGCCTGATACCCGATGGCCGGCGCGGGCGCGCTGGTCACGGTGCTGGCCGTGCCGTCCGCGGTGTGCGACTGGGCCCCGCGGAACGTCACCTCGAGGAGGGTTCCCGTGCCGGGCATCGGGATGGGCAGGCCGCTGCCGTCATCGACGAGTTCAGGGACCATTTCGACGTCGTAGCTGGGGAATCCGCCCGAGAACCGGAAGCTCAGCTGGTCATACGGCGGGGCGTCGGTGGGGTGCTGGCCCGCGCCGATGGCGTACAGCGTCGGCAGCGGCGCCGCCGGCGGAGGCGCGATCGGCACAGGGTTCTCATGGTCGGTGTGGAACGGGGTGGTGGGCCCCGGCACCGACCAGTCGTGCGTGACCTTGGAGGAAATCACTTTGTCCCCGGGCTGCGGCGGTGCCGTTTCGTCGGCGTCGCCGGTTGCCGACGGCGACGGGGTGGCCGTCAGGCTGGTGGAGGCGGTGGGAGGCTGCGACGGCGGCTGGCTGCCGGCGGAGGGCTGCGGGGCCGGCGGCGTGCAGGCTGTCAGGACCAGCAGGAGCGTCAGAGTTCCCAGTCCCGCAGTCCGCGACCGGGTCCTGCGGTTGCGAATGGCGTTCATGATGCGCTCCCCTCGACCATCCCAGCGTAGGCCGGGAAGATTGTGCTGTTCAGGGTCAATAGTCACCACCTTTGGGGGGTCCGCTGGACTAGAGTCGTTCCTATCCACTGCAGGAACGCAGACCGGCCGACGTCGCCCGGAACTCCCGGGGCGCAGCTGGCATCTGCCCCAGACCCATAAGGGGTTCATACATGCGATACGTAGTCGGCTATACACCCACCGAACGCGGTGCAGACGCCGTTGCCTTGGCCGCGGCCATGGCCCGGGCGCAGGGAGCGCATCTCGACCTGGTCTATGTGGTGGACCGGCACACGCCCTATGTGGCGATGAATTCGGAAGGAAACCAGGTCAGCGCCGCGGAGCAGCAGATCCGCTCGGCGGAACGGCAGGGGATGGAGCTGGTCCCTGAAGGACTGGAGGCGCACTTCCACGTCCGCCAGGCGGAATCGTTCGCAGCTGGTCTCATCGAGGCCGCACTCGAGTACAGGGCAGGCCTGATCGTAGTGGGTGCCGCTAGCAGCGGCCTGTTCAAGCGCCATACCGTGGGCAACGTGGCCAACGCCCTGCTGCACGCCGCCCCGGTTCCGGTGGCGCTGGCGCCGCGCGGCTACCGCCGGACCGAAGCCGTCACGCGCCTGACCCTCGCCGTGGGCCAGCGGGTCGGAGCGGAGGCGGCGATCGACGTTGCGATCGAATCCGCCGAACGCCGCGGGGTACCGCTTCGGCTGGTCTCCCTCGTGGAACTGGACGTCGAGGGGGACGGCGGGGAAAACGTCAACGCTGCCCACATCCACGCCAACACCGTCCTGACCGCCGCCGCGCAGCGCCTGCCGGAGGGCCACCACGTCAGTGTGGAAGTCGCCCACGGCCGGTCGATCGAGGAAGCGATCGACGACCTGGAATGGGACGACGGCGAGGTCATGATCGTGGGATCCTCCCGCCTGGCGGAGAAGTACAAGCTGTTCATCGGCAGCACGGCCTACAAGGTGCTGCGGGCTCTCCCCGTCCCGATGGTCGTGGTCCCGCGCGACTACCAGCAAGTGGATACGTTCCCGGCCGTCTAGTTCCCGGAGGTCTAGTTCCCGGAGGTCTGGGGCCGCGGGGCCACGACCGCCCAGTACGCGGGAATGCTGCCGGGCGGTCCGCCGGGCTCCATCGGTACTGTCTTCAGTACGGTGGAGCCTTCCGCGATGAGGGTCCAGCGGTCTGGAGGAAACACGCGCGAGCGTTGCCCGGCGCCGAAGTGGCCAGGTTTCGGCAGGGCGGAAATGGCCTGGCGGAGCGGCCCCGGGATCCGGCTGCCGGTGGCTCCCAGTCCCCGCAGGTAGCTCAGGGCGCCGCCCGGGACATTCGTCTCGACGAGATAGATCCGGCCCCGGGTGCCAAGGAGCGCTTCGATGGAGCCCGCGAGGCGCGCCTGGCGTCGCCGGCTAAGGACATGGAGAACGCCGCGGACAAAGACGTTGGCGTCGCCGCATTCGCGCGCCAGCGCAGTCGCCGCGGCCCGCTGCGTGGCATCCAGGCTCCGGAAACTGAGGCCCGGGACCTGCGGCTGCGCTGCACGCGCGGCTGCCACGGCCTCGGCTGAGACGTCGACGCCCAGGACCGAGGGGAAGACTTCGGTGAGCCGCCGTGTGATGGTGCCGTTCCCGCAGCCGAGATCGATCACCGGAAGGCTGGTGTCCATCGCGCCGGCCATTGTCTGCAGGTGGTGCCGGATCTCCCCGTTCACGGCGCCGGGGGCGGCATCCCAGATGATCGGTTCCCTGAGGGATCCCTGCGAGATTCCGCGCCAGAAGGCATCCCAGCGCCGGTCCGGGCGGCTGGGACGGTGCAGGGAGAGTACGGCGACCCTGGCCGCCAGCCGGAACGTGTCTGCCGCCGTGTGCACGCGGGTTCCTGTTGTGCGTGTGCCCGGTCTGCGCGAGTGCGCCGGAACGGGTCCGCTCACGCGACGGCGCCGTCTCTGTGCGCGAGCAGATCCGTCATGTCCGCCACCGGGAGCGGACGGCTGAAGAAGTACCCCTGGCCGAATTCGCAGTTCAGCTGCCGCAGCCTGTTCGCTTGTTCCCTGTCCTCGATGCCCTCGGCGACGGCGCCCAGTCCGGCCGAATGAATCAGCTGGAGGATTGCCGCGACGAAGGCCTCCTGCTGGCGGTCCGTGGTCAGTCCGTCGAGCAGGGACTTGTCGATCTTCGCCTGCGAGGCAGGGAGGGTGCGCAGGTAGCTGATGGAGGAATAGCCCGTGCCGAAGTCGTCGATCTCGATCCGGATGCCGAGGTCATTGAGCGACTGCATAGTGGCTGCCACTTCCGGGCCGCCGCGCATGATCGCGGTCTCGGTGATTTCGATGGAGATATGGCAGGGATCGACGCCGTGTTGGGCCAGCAGGCCTTCGACATAGGGCGCCAGATCGACGTGGTGCAGGTCCGCGGGGGAGAGATTGATGTGCGTGCTGAAGCCCGTCGGAAGCCCCGGATCGGACTTCCAGCGGCCGGTTTGTGCGATGGCGTTCCGGAGCACCCAGTGGCCGATTTCCACGGTGAGCCCGGCCTCGTCGGCGGCGTCGAGGAAGGTGTCCGGCGCCAGCAGGCCCAAGGCGGGGTGGCGCCAGCGGATCAGGGCCTCGGTGCCGGCAATCGCGCCGGTGCGCAGGTCCATGATGGGCTGGTACTCCAGCTCGAGCTGGTCCATCGCCAGTGCCGTCCGCAGCTCCGCCACCTGGTGGACCCGCTGCTTGGCGGCCTCGTGCATGGCCGCGGAAAACACCAGGAGGGTGTCCCGGCCGCGTTTCTTGGCCTCGTGCATGGCGATGTCGGCATCGCGGATGAGTTCCTCACCTCTCAGGCCAGGTTCCCCCAGCCGGACACCGGTGCCGGCCGTGAGAGTGACCGCCACACCGCCGGCGACGATTCTGTCCTTCAACGATTCGCCGAGCCGGGCCGCGGTCTCCAGCACGGACTCCGTGTCCTGGTCCGCGACGAGCACGGCGAATTCATCGGCGCTGAGGCGTGCGATCAAGTGGCCGGGTCCGGCCGCCGCGCTCAGCCGCAGGGCCGCCTCGCGCAGCACCGAGTCCCCCGCGGCATGGCCGAGGCTGTCGTTGATCAGCCGGAAGGAGTCGAGGTCCAGCAGGATGAGGGCCGGCTGGCGGCCCGGCCCAGCCCCGGCAACGGCTTCTGCCACTTTTTCCTGCAGCAGCGAGCGGCTGGCCAGGCCGGTCAGCTCATCGGTATTGATGACGCGCCGAAGTTCGGCTTTGGCCGCCTCCAGGAGCGCGGTCCGCTCGGCGACCCGGACTTCCAAGTCCTCGTACATGCTCTGGAGCTCTTCGGCCAGCAGGTTGATGCCTGTGGTGACGGCGTCTATCCCGTCCCGTGCCGGTGAGACAGGCAGACGGTTCGACAGATCACCCGAGGACAGGACGACGATGCCGTCCACGAGTTCCTCGAGGCGGCGGTCATCATCACGCCCCGTCATAGCTCTGCGAGGTCAGCCAGCGGACCGCCTCATCGCTGTTGGTGAAAAAGCGGGTCGGAACCGGTGCGGAATTGACGCCCAGGAAGAAGTTGGCGAGGACCCGGTCCACGGCGGACGAGCCGAGGAGCGCGATTGCCGAGGCGTCGCAGCGCTTGGCGAACACAGCCCGGGCGGCCCGGCTGACGGACTCCGTGGTGGCCATGTCGATCAGCAGCGGCGTGGGCCGGCCTGCGCACAATTCATTGACACGGTCCATGGCCAGTTGGGCGTTGGGGGCATCAATCACCACGCCCCGGGCCCACTGAAGGCGCAGGATGCCGCTGCTGTCGAAGTCCAGGGACGAGATGTCGCGCCCGCCCGGAGTTTCACGATCCTCTTCTGGCACCAGCAATCCTCAATTTCGCCCCAACGTGTCCATTCATGATGACACTAACGCACCGGCCGTGGTGCGCAGGCCACTAAGGCGCCGGGGCAGTACTGCTAGGCGGCGGCGCGGGCCAGTTTCCGGGTCACGGAGTTCTTCCGGGCCGTGTGCAGCATGTCCACGGTCAGCACCAGCAGCGCCAGCCAGACGACGCCGAAACCGGCCCAGCGGTCCGGTGTCATGGTTTCCTTGAACACGACGAGCGCCACGATGAACTGCAGCACGGGCGCGAAGTACTGCAGCAGGCCGATCGTGGTCATCGGCAGCCGGCGGGCGGAGGCCCCGAAGAACAGCAGCGGCACGGCGGTGATGACGCCCGACGCCACCAACAGCCAGAAATGCCCCGCACCGTTGGAGGCCAGAGTTGCCGCCCCGCTGACCGTGAGGAAGATCATGGTGGCCCCAGCCACTGGCGCCAGCACCATCGTCTCCACGGTGAGGCTCGTGACCGCGTCCGCCCGCGGGCCCACCCGCTTCTTGACGAATCCGTACAGGCCAAAGCTCAGCGCAAGCGTCAGCGCGATCCAGGGGAGCTTGCCGTAGGAGACCGTCAGCACCCCGACGGCTACGAAACCGATGCCGACGGCGGCCCACTGCAGCGGCCGCAGCTTCTCCTTCAGGACGAAGACGCCCAGCAACACGGAGACCAGCGGATTGATGAAGTAGCCCAGGGAGGCCTCGACGGCCTGGCCGGTGGTCACGCCGTAGGTGTACGTCAGCCAGTTCACCGCGATCAGGGCAGCGGCGATGGACAGCGGGCCAATCACCGTCCGGTTCCGGAAAGCAGCCGCCAGCACCCGCCAGGACCGCGTGACGGTGACGAGCAGGACGCAGAACAAGAGGGACCAGACCACCCGGTTGGCGACGATTTCGACCGCGCCGGCCGGATGCAGGACAAAGAAGTACAGGGGCAGCAGCCCCCAGAGCCCGTAGGCGCCGATGCCGAACAGGATTCCCGCCGTCGTGTCCTTGTCGACCGGCGCCGGGCCCGCCGGCCGGGCCGGTACCGGCCCTGCTCCAGCGGCGGAGCCGACCGGCGCTGTCAGTGGGGCGGGGGAGAAGGATCCTTCGGGCTTAGGCACAAGATCAATAACACCACCGGCGCGGAGCCTATTCCTGCCAATCGGAGCACGAGCGAGCCGGTGACATTTAGAATAGGGGCCTGTGCGCTGTATCTACTGGCGCTGTCCCTAAGACTCAGAAGGGCTCCCGGTGTCCAACTCGGCCGAATCCACCTCCTCCCGTCCCCTCCGTGTCGCGATTGTTGGCGCCGGTCCGGCCGGCGTCTACGCCGCGGACATCCTGACGAAGTCCAATGAGGTCAAAGACGGCAACTTCCAGGTCAGCATCGACCTCTTCGAGGCATATCCGGCACCCTATGGCCTCATCCGCTACGGTGTGGCTCCTGACCATCCGCGGATCAAGGGGATCGTCAACGCGCTGCACAAGGTCCTGGACCGCGGCGACATCCGGTTCCTCGGCAACGTCACGTATGGCCGGGACCTGACGCTGCATGACTTCCGTGCCTTCTACGACGCCGTCATCTTCTCCACCGGAGCCATCAAGGACGCGGACCTGGACGTTCCCGGGATCGGCCTGGAGGGTTCCTTCGGCGGGGCAGACTTCGTCTCCTGGTACGACGGCCACCCGGACGTGCCGCGTGACTGGCCGCTGGAGGCCAAGGAGATTGCGGTGATCGGCAACGGAAACGTGGCCCTCGATGTGGCCCGCATGCTCGTCAAGCACGCCGATGAACTACTGGTCACCGAAATCCCGGACAACGTTTACCGGGCGCTGAAGGATTCGCCGGTCACCGACGTCCACGTGTTTGGCCGCCGCGGCCCGGCCCAGGTGAAGTTCACGCCGCTGGAGCTGCGCGAACTCAGCCACGCCAAGGACGTGGATATCGTCCTGTATCCGGAGGACTTCGAGTTCGACGAGGCCTCGGACGAGGCCATCCGCAGCAACAACCAGATCCGGACCATGGTCAACACCCTGACGAACTGGCTCGTCGAGGAGCATGCCGAGGCCGAGGAGCCGTCCTCCCGCCGGCTGCACCTGCACTTCCTGCACAGCCCCGTCGAAATCTATGGAACAACAGACGACGCCGCGAACCCCGGCAAGGTCGCCGGCATCAAGTTCGAACGCATGCAGCTGGACGGCACCGGGAACGTCAAGGGCACCGGGGAGTTCCTCGACTACCCGGTCCAGGCCGTCTACCGCGCGATCGGCTATCACGGTTCGCCCCTGGATGAGCTGGAATACGATGCCCGCCGCGGCGTCGTCCCGAACGAAGGCGGCCGCGTGCTCGACGCCGAGGGAAACGCCGTGCCCGGTATCTACGCCACGGGCTGGATCAAGCGCGGGCCCGTCGGGCTGATCGGCCACACCAAGGGCGACGCGCTGGAGACCATCGGCTTCCTGCTGGAGGACCGGCTGACCCTGCCGCCGGCTCAGAACCCGGACCCGCAGGCCATCATCGACCTGCTCCAGGAGCGCGGCATCGAGTACACCACGTGGGAGGGGTGGATCAAGCTCGATGCCCACGAGCTCGCCCTCGGCGCCGAATGGTCCGCGGCGGACTCCGCCAGCGGGATCGAACGGGAGCGCATCAAGGTAGTGCCGCGCGAGGACATGATCGAGATTTCCCGCGGGTAGCCTGTGACCGCCTGAGACGGCAGGCCGGCGCGTTTCCAAACCCCCCGTGCGGAACTAGACTGGGCCGGACGAGGCGGCCTTCGGCACGCCGTCGAGCCCGTCCGGTGGGAGTTCAATGAGGAAACTGGTCCATCCCGCAGCACTGTTACCGCCAGCAGGCGGGGTCACCGCAGCGCTGCGCCAGCAGCATGCCAGCGCCGGGCACGAGGACCTCGACTCGCAGGGGCTCGTTTTCCCGGAGAACCTGCAACTGCCTGGACTCAGCACCCTGATCCAGGAGTCGTGGCGACGTTCCGCGCAGCTGCACGCCAACCCGGACAACCCCGAGGCGCCGCTGGCCATGGACCGCGAGGAACTCGAAGACTACCGCCGCCAGCACCCCCTGGCCGCCATCATGCCCGTGATCCACAAGCTGCTGGTGCTGCCCAGCCACGACAGCGGAATGCTGGTGGCCGTGGGCGACGAGGTGGGCCGGCTGCTCTGGGTGGAAGGCGACGCCGCCCTGCGGCGCCGGGCCGAGGGCATGATGTTCGTCCCGGGCGCAGACTGGTCCGAGGCGAAAGTCGGCACCAGCGCCCCCGGCACCGCGCTGGCCCTGGGCCGGGGAATCCAGATCTCCGGCGCCGAACACTACAAGCGCTCCGTCCATCCGTGGAGCTGTACGGCCGTGCCGTTCCACGACCCTGATTCCGGCGCCCTGCTGGGGGTCGTGGACATCACCGGCACGGAGTCGGCCGTGGCACCGCATACGTTGTCGCTCGTTGAGGCGACGGTCGCCGCGGCCCAGGCACATCTCCGGGTGGAGCGGCTGCAGCTGGCCGCCGCAGGCCAGTCCCCGGCGTCCCGGCGGCGGAGCTCGGCGCCGAAAACGTCCGGGAGCCCGGGCGCCGACAGCCTCTACCGCAACAGCCTCCAGCTGCTCGGCCGCGACCAGGCCCTGCTCAGCATCGACGGCAGCACCGTGGCCCTGTCCGGCCGGCACAGCGAGATCCTGGCCCTGCTCAGCACCCACCCCGCGGGGCTGAATGCGGAGGAGCTCTGCGCCCTCCTCTACCCCGGGGAGGCCTCCACCATGACGCTGCGCGCGGAGATGGTGCGGCTGCGCAAGGTACTTCAGCAGCTCCATCCCGGTGCCGTCCCGGAATCACGCCCTTACCGTCTGCCGCTGGACCTGGTTCCCGACGCCGGACAGGTGCTGGACTGCCTGCAGCGCGGCGCCCACCGGATAGCGCTGGAAATTTACCGCGGCGCCGTGCTGCCCCGCTCCGAGGCGCCCGGCATCGTGGAGCTGCGGACCAGGGTCTCCGCGCTGATGCGCGAGGCCCTGCTGACGGACGGCAGCGCCGAATCGCTCCTGAAGTACGCCGCGCTGCCCGAGGCAAAGGACGACGTCGACGTCCGCAGCGCCGCGCTGAAGCTGTTGGCACCGCGCTCGCCCAGGCGCGCCGCCGTCGTCGCCGATCTGGAACGGCTGGACCGGGAACTGAGCGCCTGAGCCGTCGCGGTGCCCGCCGGAATGCCCGTCCAGTGACCTGGCTCACGCGGTTGCAACCTGACTGCAACCTTCGCGCGCCTACGCTGGGTGCAACGGGGACCGGAAGCGCCTTGCTGCCCCCATCTTGCACAGCAAAGGAGCTAGCAATGACTGTTTATGCCCAGCCCGGAACCGACGGCTCGAAGGTCACCTTCAAGGACCGCTACGAAAACTGGATCGGCGGCGAATGGGTTGCCCCGGTCAAGGGCCAGTACTTCGAGAACATCACCCCGGTGACCGGCAAGGCTTTCTGCGAGGTGGCCCGCGGCACCGCCGAGGACATCGAGCTGGCGCTGGACGCCGCCCACAAGATTGCACCGTCCTGGGGCAAGACCTCCGTGGCCGAGCGCGCCGCGATCCTGAACAAGATTGCCGACCGGATCGATGAGAACACCGAGATGCTCGCCGTCGCCGAGTCCTGGGACAACGGCAAGCCGATCCGCGAGACCCTCAACGCTGACATTCCGCTCGCCGCCGACCACTTCCGCTACTTCGCCTCCGCCGTCCGCGCCCAGGAGGGCCGGCTGTCCCAGCTCGACGACGACACCACCGCCTACCACTACCACGAGCCCCTCGGCGTCGTGGGCCAGATCATCCCCTGGAACTTCCCGATCCTCATGGCCGTCTGGAAGCTCGCCCCGGCCCTCGCAGCGGGCAACGCCGTCGTGCTGAAACCGGCCGAGCAGACGCCGTCCTCGATCCTGGTGCTGATGGAACTGATCAGTGACATCCTGCCGGCCGGCGTGGTCAACGTGGTCAACGGGTTCGGAGTCGAGGCCGGCAAACCGCTGGCCTCCAGCCCGCGGATCCGCAAGATCGCCTTCACCGGCGAAACCACCACGGGCCGCCTGATCAGCCAGTACGCCAGCCAGAACCTGATCCCGGTCACCCTGGAACTCGGCGGCAAGAGCCCGAACATCTTCTTCAACGACGTCGCCGACACCAACGACGCGTTCTACGACAAGGCCCAGGAGGGCTTCACGCTCTTCGCCTTCAACCAGGGTGAGGTCTGCACCTGCCCGTCCCGCGCCCTGGTCCAGGACGGCATCTACGACTCCTTCATGGCCGACGCCATCGCCCGGGTGCAGAAGATCGTCCAGGGCAACCCGCTGGACACCGAGACGCAGCTCGGCGCCCAGGCCTCCAACGACCAGCTGGAGAAGATCCTCTCCTACATCGACATCGGCAAGCAGGAAGGCGCCAAGCTGCTCACCGGTGGCGCCCGTGCCGAACTGTCCGGCGACCTCGCCGGCGGCTACTACGTGCAGCCCACCATTTTCGAGGGCCACAACAAGATGCGGATCTTCCAGGAGGAGATCTTCGGCCCCGTGGTGTCCGTGACGCGCTTCAGTGACTACAACGACGCCATGGGGATCGCCAACGACACCCTCTACGGCCTCGGCGCAGGCGTCTGGTCCCGCAACGGCAACGTTGCCTACCGTGCCGGCCGCGAGATCCAGGCCGGCCGCGTGTGGGTCAACAACTACCACGCCTACCCGGCCGGTGCCGCGTTCGGCGGGTACAAGTCCTCCGGCATCGGCCGCGAGAACCACTCCATGATGCTGGACCACTACCAGCAGACGAAGAACCTCCTGGTCAGCTACAACGAGAACAAGCTCGGCTTCTTCTAAGCCGCTTTTGACCCGGGCGGGGCGGATCGGCAGTGATCCGCCCCGCCCGTACCACTTTCCGGACCAGCCAGGGAGACCCCGATGACCCAAACCAGGATCGACGCCGCCATCACGCGCGACGGCGAGGACTTCTCCCGCGTGGCGCTCACCCTTGAAGCAGCCGAACTGCTGCGCAAGCTCTGGACACAGTACGGGCCTTTGATGTTCCACCAGTCCGGCGGCTGCTGCGACGGGTCCTCACCCATGTGCTATCCGGCGGGGGAGTTCCTGACCGGCGACTCCGACGTCCTGTTGGGCCTGTTCGACATCTCGGACGGGCTCCAGCCCCAGCCGCTGGAATTCTGGATGTCGCGGGAGCAGTTCAACTACTGGAGCCACACGCACCTGACTGTCGACGTCGTCCCTGGCCGGGGGAGCGGTTTCTCGGTGGAAGCGCCGGAAGGCAAACGGTTCCTGATCCGCTCCACACTGATGGAAAACTGGCCCGTCTGACCCGGCTCCCGGACCGGTCAGGGCCGCTGCGAAGCAGCCTTTCCGGCTGCTCCGACCGGAGCCTTCGTCTCACTATGTGGGACAAATCGGGCCGCCCAGTGGATGGACACTAGTATGGATAGGTCTGTTTCCAAACCAGTTATCGAGATTGCGGACCTTCCTATGAACCTTTTCCGGACCAAATCCATCGAGCAGTCCATGTCCGACGCCGATGAACCCGGACGCAAGCTGAAGCGCTCGCTTAGCACGTGGGACCTCATGATCATGGGCGTCGCGGTTGCTGTGGGCGCCGGGATCTTCTCGGTCGGTGCCAAGGCCGCGGCGAATTTCGCCGGCCCCGCCGTCACCATCTCCTTCGCGATCGCCGCCGTCACCTGCGCGCTCGCCATCATGTGCTACGCCGAGTTCGCCACAGCCATCCCGGTGGCAGGCTCGGCCTACGTCTTCACGTACGCGACCATGGGTGAAATCCTGGCGTGGATCATCGGCTGGAACCTGATCCTCGAACTCTTCACGGCCGGCGCCGTGATCGCGAAGTACTGGGGCATCTACCTCAGTAAAGTCTTTGCGCTCATGGGCGTGGACATTCCGCCGTCGATCTCCCTGGGCGGCATCGACCTCTACTGGGGCGCCTTCCTGATTGTTGCCATCTTCACCGTGCTGCTGGTCCTCGGGACCAAGCTCTCCGCCCGTGTCGGCAACATCTTCACGCTCATCAAGATCGCGGTGGTCCTCTTCGTGATCGTCGTCGGCTTCACGTACATGAAGGTCGAAAACTACAGCCCGTTCGTCCCGGCGTCCGAGCCGACCGGAGGCACCGGAACCGCGGATGTCCTCAAGCAGTCCTTCTTCGGCTTCCTGACCGGCGCGGCCCCGGCCCAGTACGGAACCCTCGGGATCTTCGCCGGCGCCGCCCTGGTCTTCTTCGCCTTCATCGGCTTCGACGTCGTCGCCACATCGGCCGAAGAGGTCAAGAACCCGCAGAAGACGCTGCCCCGCGGCATCTTCGGTGGCCTGGCGATCGTTACGGTGCTCTACATCCTCGTGTCGCTGGCGCTGACCGGCATGGTGTCCTACACGAAGCTGGCTGAGGCCAAGAACCCGACGCTCACCACCGCCTTCGAGGCCGTAGGCAATACCGACGCCGCCAAGGTCATCGCCTTTGGCTCCCTCGTGGGCCTTACTACGGTCATCATGGTGCTGCTCATGGGCCTCTCCCGCGTGGTCCTGGCGATGAGCCGCGACGGCCTGCTTCCGCGCTCCCTGTCCAAGACCAGCTCGGTGCGGGGGACGCCGGCCCGCCTGCAGATCATCTGCGGGGCCGGGGTGGCACTCGTTGCCGGCCTGACCAACGTGGACCTGCTCGAGGAAATGATCAACATCGGGACCCTGTCCGCCTTCGTGATGGTCAGCCTCGGCATCCTGGTGCTGCGCAAGAAGCGCCCCGACTTGAAGCCGGCCTTCCGTGTCCCGTTCGGCAAGGTGCTCCCGATCGTCTCTGCCGTCCTCTGCCTGTACCTGATGACGAACCTGGCAGTGGAAACCTGGATCTTCTTCGCCATCTGGCTCGTGATCGGTGTTGCGATCTACTTCGCCTACGGCCAGCGGCACTCCCGGCTCAACGAAAAGTTCGCCGAAGCCCGTGCTTCGGTGAACGGCCCGGGCACGGCAGGCGCCGTCAACGCGGCTGCGTCGTCCGGGTCGGCCGCGTCGTCCGCGGAGGACGACGAGGACGCGCTCACCCGCTCCTGACCGCGAAGCGAACGGCCCCGCCACACCGAAGTCGCCGGAGCGGTGCGAATTCGCTGGAATCTTCCGGCGTAATCGTACGGTTCCGGCGACTTCGGCGTCTGGGCGCGGCGCTCCCTAAGATGGACACATGGCCCGCCCAGCAAGACCGGAACGCAAATCAGAGTTGCTGTCGGCAATTCTCGACTACCTCATGGACAAGACCCTGGCGGAGCTGACGTTCCGCAGCCTCGCCGACGGGCTGGGCGTCAGCAGCTACGTCCTGGTGTACCACTTCGGGCACCGCGAACAGCTGATCAACGAGATCATCCGCGGCATCGAATCCCGGCTGGACAGCATCCGCGCCACCGACGTCAGGGACATCGACCGGGACGCGTGGCGCGCCTTCCTTCTTGAGTCCTGGCAGTGGACCATGGCGCAGCGCAACCGGCACCTGGCCCGGCTTGAATTTGAGGCGACAGCGCAGGATGTTGTGGCGGCGGKGCCGCGCGGCACCGCCCAGGAGCACTTCCGGATGCTGCACGAGAAGTCCCGGGACTGGCTGATCATCCAGGGCATCCAGCCGGAGTTCGCGGACACCGACGCCCGCCTGTTCACGGCCGCGTTCTACGGGCTCCAGTTCGATTTCGTCGTCAACAACCAGCCCGAGGAGGCCAGCAAGGCCTTTGAGCTGATGATGCTGGTCTTCTTCAACAACCTCGACAGGCGCCTCGCCACCGACGGCCAGCACATCTGAGCTGAACCTCAGGGAGCGGCGTAGCGGCCCTCCCACTCCACGAGGGGACGCAGTTCCTCCCAGCGCTGTGCCACTTCCTCCACCGCCCCGGGCCCGGCAAGCCAGCCCGGCTGGCCCACATTGACCCCGGCCGTGAGGGATTTGTGCTTGAGCAGCTCCGCCCTGGGATGGTCCTTGTCGAAGCCCCGCGGCACTGTCTTCAGCCGTTCGCCCTCCACCGCGAACCCTGCCGTCTCGACCTTCCGCACGATCGCCTTGAGGGCCTCGCCGCTGGCGGGGTCATCCACGGCACCGCGAAAGCGTGCCAGCTGGGCGGGAGTGTGGGTGTGGCAGCCGCCGCCGATCAGGAGGCCGTCGGCGCTGAGCTGGATATAGAAACCGACCCCTTCGTCCACCGCCGCGAAGGCCCCCTGCGCGGTCTTGTAGGGCGACTTGTCCGGCGAGAACCGGACATCCCGGTTGGGGCGGAAGAGCTTGGCCGGGCCGAAGCGTGGCTCCAGCTCGGCCAGCAGCTGGGTCAGCGGCCCCTTCACCGCGGCATCGTAGACGGGCTTGTGCTCCAGCCACCAGTCCCGGTTGTTGTTCTGTTCAAGATCGGCGTAGAACCGGAAGGCGTCACTTGGAATGCCGGCGAATGGAATGCCTGTGAATGCGGTCATGCCCAAATCCTACGGAGCCGCGGCACACGGCGGCGAGGGGCGCGCGCACCCATGTGGATAACGGCAGAACGCCCCGCCACGGAAGTCCGTGGCGGGGCGTTCTGTTGGCTCAAGCGGTCACCGGCAGCCTGCATTCAAGGCCGGCTATCAAAGCGGCCGGCCGTCAGGCAACCCTCGACGCAGCCGGGGAATCAGACCTTGTTGGCGGCCTCGGCGTCGGACTCAACCTGTCCGGCGCCGAGGTTGGCGCGCAGCTTGGCGCCGAACTCGGCGTCGACGTTGGTCCAGTACTGGATGGCGCGTTCCTTGATGCCGGCGTTCTTGACGCCGCTGACGGCGCCGGTGACGGTCTCCAGCAGGCGGGCCTTCTCGCCATCGTTGTACACCTCGCGGTACAACGTGCCGGCCTGGCCGAAGTCGCCGTCCTCGGCGTGCAGGGAGTGCGCGGAGTGCGTGAGCTCGCCGTCGTTCTCCCAGCCGCCGCCTGCAACGCCAGGCTCAACCGCAGTCGGGCCGCCCACGGAGTTCGGTGCGTACACCGGAACGGACGGAGCGTTGAAGTGGTAACGCCCGGCGCCGTCCTGGCTGTAGTTGTTGACCTGGCTCTGGGGCGCATTCACCGGGAGCTGGGCGTGGTTGGTGCCGACGCGGTAGCGGTGAGCGTCCGCGTAGGAGAAGATGCGGGCCTGCAGCATCTTGTCCGGGGAAGCGGCGATGCCCGGCACGAAGTTCGACGGCGCGAAGGTTGCCTGCTCGATCTGAGCGAAGTAGTTCTCCGGGTTCTTGTTCAGCTCCATGGTGCCGACCTTGACCAGCGGGTAGTCCGCGTGCGGCCACACCTTGGTGAGGTCGAAGGGGTTGAAGCGGTACGTCTTGGCGTCCTCGTATGGCATGACCTGGACGTGCAGGTCCCAGGACGGGAAGTTGCCGGCGGCAATGTTTTCCTGGAGGTCGCGGATGTAGAAGTCGCCGTCGGCGCCGGCCAGGGCCTCGGCCTCGTCACCGGTCATGGACTTGACGCCCTGGTTGGACTTGAAGTGGTACTTGACCCAGAACCGCTCGCCCTCGGCGCTGATCCACTGGTAGGTGTGCGAGCCGTAGCCCTGCATTTCACGCCAGGAGGCCGGCAGGCCGCGGTCGCCCATGAGCCAGGTGACCTGGTGGGCCGACTCGGGGGAGAGGGTCCAGAAGTCCCACTGCATGTCGGCGTCGCGCAGGTGGGTGCCGGGGAGGCGCTTCTGGGAGTGGATGAAGTCCGGGAACTTGATGCCGTCGCGGATGAAGAACACCGGCGTGTTGTTGCCGACGAGGTCGTAGTTGCCCTCGGTGGTGTAGAACTTCACGGCGAAACCGCGGGGGTCGCGCCAGGTGTCGGGGGAGCCTGCCTCGCCGGCAACGGAGGAGAAGCGGATGAGCATGTCCGTCTCAACACCGGGCTGGAACAGTGCGGCCGCGGTGTACTTCGAGACGTCCTCGGTGGTCTTGAACGTACCGAAGGCGCCGCCGCCCTTGGCGTGCACGACGCGCTCCGGGACGCGCTCGCGGTTGAACTGCGCGAGCTTCTCGATCAGGTAGTGATCGGTCAGGATGATCGCGCCGTCGGCGCCGACGGACTTGGAGTGGGCGTCGGAAGTGACGGGAGCACCGGACTGTGTCGTGGACACGGCGGGCGCAGAGATGATCTCAGTCATCGTTCTCCTTTGGTTGGGTTTCTTAGTTTCGTTCGGAGGGAAGCTGTTGGGTGCGCTGGCAGTCCTGGCAGATGCCCTGGTAGAGCACGTCCGCGATCTGGATGGTCATCGGCTTGGCGTTCGCGTCCCAGTGCGGGGTCAGGCAGGGCGCGTGGCCCACGGCGCATTCGACGTCCTCCACGCGGCCGCAACTGATGCACACGGCATGGTGGTGGTTGTCTCCGACCCGCGTCTCGTACAGCGCGGGGGAATGCGGGGGCTCGAAACGGCGCAGCATGTGCAGATCGGTGAGATCCCCCAGGACCACATAGACGGACTGCGCGGTCAGGTCCGGCAATTCCTGCCGGGCGGCGGCAAGGATTGCCTCCGCCGGCGAATGCGGGTGATGTTCGACGGCGGCCAGCACGGCCAGGCGCTGCTTGGTCACCCGGCGGCCGTGGGCACGCAGGGCCGCTGCCCATGCGTCGTGGGTGCCCGTGGAATCCGTCATACCCCCATTCAAGCACTTATTATGACTCCCTCACAATAAGGCGGGGCTAAGAATGTCCAGCCGTGTCCCAAGGCGCTCCCGGGCCGCCGCTAGAGTTGCCCGGTGGAGAATCTTCTGGCGGACATCACGCCCGTGCGCGAAAGCCCCGCCTTCCGCCGTTTGTGGCTCGGCTCAGCCGTCTCGGCGCTGGGAAGCCAGCTGACGCTCGTGGCCGTCAGCCTCGAGGTCTACCGGCTGACCCAGGACAGCCTCTACGTGGGGCTGCTGAGCATCTTCGCCCTCGTGCCGCTGGTGTTCGGCGGCCTGCTGGGCGGATCGATCGCCGACGCCCACGACCGCCGCACAGTGGCCCTGCTGGCGTCCTCCATCCTCTGGCTCAGCACTGTGGCCCTGGCCCTGCAGGCGTGGCTGCAGGTGGGAAACGTGTGGCTGCTGTACGCGATCGTTGCGGTGCAGAGCGGCGCCCAGGCCATCAATCAGCCGGCCCGCAGCGCGATCATCGCCGTCCTGGTGCGCAAGGAGCTCCTGCCGGCCGCCAATGCCCTGAATATGATGACCTTCGGCCTGACCATGACGGCCGGCCCGCTGCTGGCCGGGGTGCTGGTGGCGTGGATCGGGTTCGGCTGGACGTACACGATCGACGTCGTCACCTTCGCATTCGCGTTCTGGGCGCTGCTGAAGCTGCCGCCCATGCCGCCCGGAGAGCACGCCAGGCCGGCCGGGCTGCGTTCCGTGCTCGAGGGCTTCCGCTTCCTTGGCACCCGGCCCAACCTCCGCATGACCTTCGTCATCGATCTCGTCGCCATGATCTTTGCCCAGCCACGGGCGTTGCTGCCCGCAATCGGTGCGGTGATGATCGGCGGCGGCGAGGCCACGGTCGGCATCCTGCTGGCCTCCACTGCCGTGGGGGCGTTCCTGGCCGGCGTGTTCTCGGGACCGCTGGGCCGTGTGCGACGGCAGGGGGCCGCCGTCGTATGGTCCGTGATGGGCTGGGGTGCCTCAATCGCGGCACTGGGCCTGGTGGTGGTCCTTGCCCGTCATTCCGGAGCCGATGGCGTGACCGTCTGGCTGCTGCCCGCCGCCCTGTGCTGCGCGCTGGCCGGGATCGCGGATTCCGTCAGCGGAGTCTTCCGGACCACCATTCTGCAGGCCTCCACCCCTGACCACCTGCGCGGGCGGCTGCAGGGCGTGTTTGTGGTGGTGGTGGCCGGCGGGCCCCGGATCGGGGACATGCTGGCAGGCGGCGCGACTAAACTTTTGACCGAGGGATGGGTTCTGCTGCTCGGCGGCATGTTGTGCATTGCCGTGGCCTGGACATTGGCCCGCCTGCAGTCGGGATTCCTGCGGTACGACGCGCGGAACCCGGTACCGTAGCGGTTCGTTTTCTTGGTAGTTCATTGAAGTACAGGGCATTGAACTAAAAGGCATCAGGAGGACCAGTGCACAAGCATCACAACGGACTGAAGACCGCGGCCCTATTTGGGGTGCTGTGGGCGGTCCTGCTGGGCCTGGGGGCGTTCATCGCCGCCGGGACGCGCAGTGCCGCGCCGATCTGGATTATGGCCCTGATCGGCGTCGCCACTACGGCCTACGGGTACTGGAACAGCGACAAGCTGGCCATCCGAGCCATGCAGGCCTACCCCGTCACGGAGGCCGAGGCGCCCCAGCTGTATCAGATCGTCCGGGAGCTGTCCGGCCGGGCCAACCAGCCGATGCCGCGCATCTACGTCTCGCCCACTATGGCGCCGAACGCCTTCGCCACCGGCCGGAACCCGCAGAACGCGGCTGTCTGCTGCACGGAGGGCATCATGAGGATGCTGGACGCCCGCGAACTGCGCGGCGTCCTCGGCCATGAACTGATGCACGTCTACAACCGGGACATCCTGACGGCGTCGGTGGCTGCCGCCGTCGCCGGCGTCATTACCTCGGTGGCCCAAATGATGCTGCTGTTCGGCGGCGGTGACCGCCGCAACGCGAACCCGTTCGCCGCGATCGCCATGGCGCTGCTGGCCCCGTTCGCGGCCTCCCTGATCCAGATGGCCATCTCGCGGACGCGGGAGTACGACGCCGACGAGGACGGATCCGCGCTCACCGGAGATCCGCTGGCGCTCGCCTCCGCCCTGCGCAAGATCGAGCAGGGCGTGCAGCTGGCGCCGCTGCCGCAGGACCAGCGGCTGGTCAACGCCTCCCACATGATGATCGCGAACCCGTTCCGCGGCGGGGGCGTGGCCAAAATGTTCTCCACCCACCCGCCGATGGCCGAGCGGATCGGCCGGCTGGAACGGATGGCCGGGCGCCCGCTGACCTGAACCGAACCGCAGAAGTTCAAGACAGCCGGTTTTCGATGGTGATGCCACGCCCAAGGAGCGGCCAGAGCCGCCAGCATCTCATCGAGCATTGCATCACCGCTTCGACATCTATCTTCACCACGGACGAGACAGTAGGGTCTGGGTACGACAGCCAGCACGCCGTGTCGCCGCACAACCTGTGGCGGCAGACACTAATTTCTGAGTGGCAGTCCTTCTCAAGCAAATTGGGGGTCTATTTGTCTAAGCCGAAGCCTTCACGGGCTCTACTCGTTGTGGGATTCCTGCTCTGGTTTCTCGCCGCTTTCGTTGGTTACGCCGTTCCGTCACTCGTAACGGCCTACTTTGTCTCCCAAGGCGGACAGACTGTGGTGGTCAATTTCTTCCCGTTAGTTGTTGCCGGCTCCGCTGCGTTCCTCGTTGGGATGGTATTTGTGGTCATGGGCGTCGGCCGTGCAGCCGCAGGCATGGATTACCTCGTTAGCGTCGCGCGCGAGCCTGCGCCTTCGAGCACCCATAACACCTACCCCGCCTCTGGCCGAGTGCCGGAGACAAGACGAGGACCGCAGGATCAAGGTTGATCGCTGCGGTCCTCGGGGATTCTGCGGACTCTGCGGACTGTGGAAGCAAGTCCCCTGTAATCACGCGGTGAAACCGTGATTAGCTGCGGAAGTTCACGAACTGCAGATCGGCCTCGTCGAAGCCCTTGAGCAGGTTCATGGTCTCCTGGAGGTCATCGCGGGACTTCGACGTCACCCGGAGCTCGTCGCCCTGGATCTGCGACTTGACGGACTTGGGGGCCTCGTCCCGGATCAGCTTGTTGATCTTCTTGGCGAGGTCCTGGGCGATGCCCTCCTTGATGGAGGCCTCGAGCCGGAATTCCTTGCCGGAGGCGTAGGGCTCGCCGGTGTCGAGGGACTTCAGCGAGATGCCGCGGCGGATGAGCTTGGACTGCAGCACGTCGAGCACCGCCAGCACCCGCTCCTCGGAGTTGGCCTTCATGAGGATCTTCTCGCCGCTGAAATCGACCTCGGCGCCGACGCCCTTGAAGTCGTAGCGCTGGGCAATTTCCTTCTGCGCCTGGTTCAGCGCGTTGGCGACTTCCTGCTTGTCTACCTTGCTGACGACGTCGAACGTGGATTCGCCTGCCATGACTTTCCTCCTGATGGTTGCCGGGTGCCTGCTAGAGGCCGGGATGTCTGCGTTCCAGCCTAGTACGGATGCCCGCGATGTGGCGGCCGGCCTGGGGGACCAGGTTTCACAGTCCGCTCATAGCTCAATCACGGCGGGAACGAAGCCGGGCTGGCCAGAGTTGCAAGAGTTGGAACCGCTGCTGAAAGGCAAGAACATGCACCATAAGGCCGTCCGCTACGTCACCCGCACCACCGCCGCCGCTGCCAGCACCCTGGCCGCGACGGCGACCTCCGTTGCCGCCGCCGCGCTGGCGGCCTCCATCATCCTGAGCCCGACCGCCGACGCGTCTGTCCGCATGGACGGTGTCCACGCGGACCTGGTCCGCGCCGTCGGGCTGAACCAGGTCACGCCGGAGCAGGCGGCGCGATTCGAGGCCCGGCTGGCCGGGCGCATTCTCGGAGAGGCCTGATTTTCCGCGGATTTTGGCCCCTTTGTGGCCGATGGATGCCCCGATTCGATTCTTCGGCGGAAGTTCTGTAAAGTTGTCTTGCCCGCGGGTGCTGGAAGCGAAACGAACTGGAAACAGGCGTTCCGGGACTGGAAACCGCGAGTGATCTTCTTTTGAAGTTCGGCAGATTACCCGAGCGGCCAAAGGGGGCTGACTGTAAATCAGCTGGCAACGCCTACGGGGGTTCGAATCCCTCATCTGCCACCCTTGGAAGAGCCTCTGGAACCAATCGGTTCCGGAGGCTTTTTCTTTGCCCGGATATCCGCGGGCAGCACCCTGACAACCGGCGGCTCAGTCGACCGGTGGATTTGGGATGGCTACCGTGGTGCCGGCGGGCGGAATCCATTCCTCGCCGGTCAGCAGGTTCAGGTTGGCGATCCGCAGTGCATAGAGCGGGACGCCATAGCGGCTCGCGATGCCGGAGGGGGTGTCTCCGGCGCTCGCCTTGTACAGGAGTTGTCCCTGACCGTCCTGCCCGGTCACGCTGCCGCCGGCCCCAAGCTGGGGCACATCCACCCCCCTGAGGTCGATGACCTCTCCCGCGGCAACGGACGCCGATTCATTGAAGCTCCTGAGGATCTCCGGAGTCATTCGGAAGTGGGCGGCGATGCCCTCCCAGGTGTCGCCGTCGACAGCCGTGTAGCGCATCGGCTGGAAGAACCCGTTCATTTCGGTCGTTCCCTGCAGGCCTCCGGGCGCCGGGGAGGTTGCAGGGGCAGCGGCCGACGGCCGCCCCGCCGGGGCTCCGCCCGGGGCATCCGCGCCGGAAGAGCAGGCTGTCGGCAGGCCGGCGAGAACCGCGGCAAGAACAACTGCGGCGGCGGGCCGAACGCGTGCAGCGGAACCGAGACTCACCCTGGGTGTCCTGTCGCTCGGGGCCTCCCCCCGAGGCCCGTTGCCGCAATTATTCCATACGCTTTATGAAACCCTGTTTTCCGCCGGACGGGCCCCGCGGGTTCGGTATAGTGCCGGACATGGACGACAAAGCGATCTTGCATACATACCTGCGCACCCGGCGCGCAGACCTCCTCGGGAAGCTCGAAGGCCTCAGCGAGTACGACGTACGCCGGCCCCTCACGCCCACGGGAACCAACCTGCTGGGACTGGTCAAGCACGTGGCCAGCGTCGAACTCGGCTACTTTGGCGAGACCTTCGGCCGGCCCAGCGACCTGGAACTGCCATGGTTCGCCGATGATGCGGAGCCGGACGCCGACATGTGGGCCGCCCCCGGCGAGACACGGGAGCAGATCACGCAGCTTCACCGGCTCTCGGCCGCCCACAGTGACGCCACCATCGATGAACTGCCGCTCGACGCGCCCGGCGTCGTGCCCTGGTGGCCTGACGAGCGCAAGCACGTAACCCTGCAGCAGATCCTCGTGCACATGTGCGTGGAGACCGCCCACCACCTCGGACACGCCGACATCCTGCGCGAACTCATCGACGGCAGCGCCGGCCAGCGACCGGGGGATCCGAACCTGTCGGCGCGCACCTCCGAGGGATGGGCCGTTCACCGGGCCCGCATCGAGGCTGCCGCCGTCGCTGCCGAAGCAGGGGCGGCAGGCCGGTAGTACAGGCCGCTAATACAGGCAGGCAGTCCAGGCAGATAGGAGGGCCAACGGGAGCAGGGAACACACCCCGCGAAGGACTGCCGGCAACGCCGCATCGTTTCTGCAAGCAAAATCTCAGTTTTCGGCGCGGAGCCATCGTAGGGTTGTCCGGTCCGCTGTTGAAGAAGAAGGAGCATTCGTGAAGTCGTTTGCCTGTGGTGATGTGGTTCCCGGTTGTGACGCCCGTTGGGTGTGCAGTACGGACGATGAAATTCTGGTCAATGTGGCAGCCCACGCTGCGTCCGCACACGGGCTGGTGGAGCTGCCGGCCGACGTCGTGCAGTCGGTCCACAGAGCCATCGTTTCCGTTAGTTGATTCACGAGGCAGGCGGCCTCCCGCCCGACGCCGGGGCCGCTCCGGGCCCGGATTGGGACGCGCAGCTGGCGGCCGCCTGCCGAGGTGCTGGCCTGGCCGCGGCCTACCAGCCCATTGTTGATACTGCCCGCGGCACAGTGGTGGGCTATGAGGCCCTGGCCCGGTTCCCGGGTTTTGCCGAAAAGAATCCTGAAGTGTGGTTTGCTGCCGCGCGCACGCATGGACTGTCGGCCGAGCTCGAGGCCGCAGCCTTGCGGGCGGCGCTCGCGGCCCGCCCCACTCTGCCGCCGAACTGCTTCCTGACGCTCAACGTCTCACCGGAGCTGCTGTTGACGGAGGAGATCCGCGGCATCTGGCGCGGCCAGGGAAACCTTGGCGGACTGGTGGTCGAGCTGACGGAGCAAACCCCGATCGACTCTTATCTCGAGCTCGAGCCCGACCTCAACCAGCTGCGCGCTGCCGGTGCGCTGATCGCCGTCGACGACGCCGGCGCCGGCTATGCCGGACTACGGCACCTCCTGGCCCTGCGGCCCTCGCTGATCAAGCTCGATCGTGAACTGATCCAGGACGTCGACCGTGACGAAGCCAAACGCGCCCTGATCTCTATGCTCGGAACCTTTGCCAGCCGCGTCGATGCCTGGATCCTGGCCGAGGGAGTGGAGCGTGTGGAGGAACTGGACGCCCTCGTCGCCCTCGGCGTACCCCTGGTGCAGGGGTATTGCCTGGCCAGGCCCGGGCCGGCGTGGGAACAGATCGATCTTGACGTTGCCCACCGCCTGGCGTCCAAACCCCCGGCGACGCACCAGAGCATCATCCGGGACATCGTGGAACCCGCGATGACGGCCACCACGACCGCGACGGCGGCTGCCGCGTTTGATGACAACCCCGCCCTGCAGTCGGTGGTGCTGATGGGCGAACATTTGCGGCCCGTTGCGGTGCTCGACCCCGCCGCGGCGGCCCTGGGCGTGGTGAGCCCGGGAATGCGGGTCAACCTGGACACGCCGCTCAGCGAGGCCCTGGCGCGGTCCATGACGCGGACCCAGGCCAACCGGTTTGACCCCCTGCTGGTGACGGACAACGCCGGCCGCTTTGCCGGCGTCGCCCGCATGGAGCGGATGATCACGGCGCTGGCCGCGGCGGACAGCTAACCGCGCGTCGGGTCCGGCCCGCCGCGCTCGTCCGGACCGCCTAGCTGTCCTTCCAGCAACTGTCCCGTGCCGGGGTCCTCCCGGCCGTCGAAGTAGCGGTCCAGGACGTCGCGGAATCCCGGCTCGGCGGGGGCTGCAAGCCGGAACAGCGTCATGGACGAGTGCAGCTTCTTCGCGTCGATGCTGCCGAAAATTTGCACCGCGGACCGCCCCTGCAGAGCGGCCACAGCGGCGGCAACCTCCCGCAGCCGCGGGCCCAGGACGTCGTGCCGGATGTAGGCCCGGGCCTCGTCCAAGGAGGAGATGGCGTATTTGCGGGCGGTTTCGCTGTGGCCCAGGCCTGCGAGCTGGGGGAAAACGAACCACATCCAGTGGCTCCTTTTCATGCCCGACCTCAACTCCGCCAGGGCTTGCCCGTAGGTTCCGCCGGCGTCCTGGGCCGCCACGAACCGGTCAAGGTCGTAGGGATCTTCCATGCCCGCTAGGCTACGTCGCCGGGGCACGAAGCGACAGCGACAGAGTCGTGACAGAGCTACTCCGGCTGGCGCCGCCGGGAATTTGCCGCCGGAGCGGAACAGTCGCGCCACTAGTGCGCAACCGTTCCACTACTCCCCAACAAGGGGCGGCGGTAGTATCAACTTCGAGAGCCCTTGGCGCACCTCAGAGTTGACCGGGCGCCACTCTCGGGCCGGGCCGGAGGGCGGGATGCAGGACGCGTATGGGCTATATACCCCAACCACGCTGGTGGAAGTCGGGCTGCTGCTGGCGACATTTGTCCTCTGCTCCCTGATCGGCGCCGAGCGGCAGGTCCGGCAGAAGGTCGCGGGCTACCGCACCCACGTTCTGGTCGGTTTGGGCTCTTGCACCTTCACCCTTATCTCGGCCTACGGCTTCGTCTACGCCCTGGCGCCTGGGGCCGCCGTGGACCCGTCCCGTATTGCGGCCCAAATCGTCAGCGGCATCGGCTTCCTCGGCGCGGGGGTGATTTTCAAGGGACGGAACGTTGTCCGCGGCCTGACGACAGCCGCCAGCATCTGGGTTTCTGCTGCCGTCGGCATGGCGTGCGGGGCCGGAATGCTGTCCCTGGCTGTTTCACTGACCGCCTTCCACCTCATCACCCTCTACGTCGTGTCTCCTGCGGTGAGGAAGATCCCGACGCCGGACAGCACCCGGGTCCTGCATGTGGGCTACGCGGACAATCAAGGCGTCTTGCGGCAAGTGCTGGAGTTGGCCACCAATATGGGCTTCAGCTCATCCATCGTGAGCACCAAGAAATCAGGCACTGAACAAAAACCCATCGTTCTCATGAACATCCGTTTCCACGGCCACCTTCCTCTGCGGGAGCTGGTTCCGTCGCTTCTGGAAGTGCCCGGCGTGAAGACTGTTACCGTGGTCGGTTCGGACCCGCACGAGGACTACGATGACGACAGCGCCTGAGAACCTGCCGCGACCAGACCCCCGGGTTGACGCGTTCATCGCGGGCCTCCCGGACTGGCAGCAGGATATCTGTGCTCAGGTGCGTGAACTTGTCCATGCCGCCGACCCGGCGGTCGAAGAGACCATCAAACGCACCACGCAGCCCTACTTCGTCCTCGACGGCAACATCTGCGCCCTGCTGGCGGCCAAGGACCACGTCAACGTCTTTCTGTACGACGGCGGGATTGTCCCGGACCCGGAGGGCATCATCACGGGCGGGCACGGGAACAAGACCGGGCGCACCGTCGCCTTCCACCAGGGAGAAGCCATCCCCGGGGAGGCCCTCACGGCGATGTTCCGGCAGATCATTGCGGACAACCGGGCCGGCGGCTGGCGGAAACTCAAGCCGGGCCGCTGAAGCAGGCCAAAGGCCACCGCGCTGGACCACGCCTGTACGGGCCACGGAAAACAGTCTCGACCTTTCATGCCCGCCAATTGAAGCCGTTCGGGATGACCGTTAGAGTCTGCGGATGACCGAGAACAGCGTCGCTTTGACGGATACTGTGCGCGTGCGGGTGCTGCGCAGGCCCGACGCCGGGCCCCTGGCCGATGCCTACCTGCGGAACCGGGAGCACCTGGCGCCGTGGGAGCCGCTGCGGTTTGAGGAATTCTTCACCGTCCGGGGACAGGCCGCCAGCATTGAATCCAAGCTCGGGTTGTTCATCGCGGGATCGGACGTGCCATGGGTCCTGGTGGAAGGCTCCCGCATCATCGGGGTGATCAACCTCAGCGGGATTGTCCGGGGGCCATTCCTCAGCGCCCACCTCGGCTACTGGGTGGACAAGGACATGACGGGGCAGGGGATAGGCTCGGCCGCGCTGGAGTTCGCCGTTCAAACCGCGCGGAACGAGCTGGGGCTGCACAGGCTGCAGGCCTCAACCCTCCCGCACAACGCCGCGTCCCAGCGGATCCTGAAGCGGGCTGGCTTTGAGGAGATCGGTTTGGCTGCCCAGTACCTGCGGATTGCCGGATCCTGGCAGGACCACATCCTGTTCCAGCGGATACTGTTCTGATGGCTGATGTTCCGGTTACACCTGTTCTATTTGCACCGGCGGACTTTGGTGCCCTCCACCATGTTGAACTCTGGGTGCCGGACCTGCAGCGGGCCAGGGACCAGTGGGGCTGGCTGCTGGGCCGGCTGGGCTATGAGGCCTACCAAGACTGGGCCCACGGGTGCAGCTGGCGCCGCGGGCCGACGTATATCGTCGTCGAGCAGTCCCCGGCGCTGACTGGAACCGGGCACGAGCGCACAGCGCCGGGCCTGAACCACCTCGCGTTCAGCGCGGGGACGCGGGAGCATGTGGACACCATGGCGGGCGAGAGTCTCAGCCACGGCTGGGCCGAGTTGTTTCCGGAGAAATACCCGCACGCCGGCGGTCCCGACCACTTCGCCGCGTACCTCGTGAATGCGGACGGCTACGAAGTAGAGCTGATTGCTTCGGACTGAAAGCGCCGGGGCCCGCGTCAGTGCCCTACGAGTTGGTTGTCGGAGACGCCTTTTCAGCCTTAAGTTCCTCGCCGTGGGCGATGACCGCGTAGATGATCAGCACGTCGATGGCGATGACGATGAAGGACCACCACGGCTGCTGCGGAATGAGCATCAGTTGAACGACCGCGCTGACGCCCGAAACGACGACAGCAACGATTCGAGCCCACGTTGCACCGGAGAAGAGCGCGACGGCAGTGAGGATCAAGAGCACCCCGAGAGCCACATTCCACCAGCCCCACCCCTTCGCATCGAAGAGGAACAGCGTGCCCGGGGTCGACAAATAGTAGGTGTCGGGCCCGGTGAGCGCGACGAGACCTTGAAGGCCGCTGAAGACGCCGTTGATGATCAGAATGACTCCGGCGAAACGGACCCAACCGGTCCAGCCAGTCGAAGCAACAGGGTGATGGGCAGTACTCATAGTGCCGACCGCTTTCCGTTGAATGCTCTGCCGTCGGCCTCATGGTCGGCGCAGTCGTGTCGTGAAACTCGTACCGATTCCGATTATGTTCCTCACAATCCGCGCCGGTCAATCACTGGAGGTCAAGTTCGGCGTCGGCCAATGCTGATGCAGACGCGCCGGGCTCATTGCGGTTGCCCCCGATCCGGGTACGTTGAAGCATGACCATTCTGCTTGTTGGCGGCGGCCCAGACACCGTCACCACACCGGCCGTCTTCGACCGCTTCATCAAGGAACTGCGGCACCGGGCCCCAGGCAGGGTCCCGCGGGTCGCCGTCGTCCTCTTTGACAACCAGGGCAGCTCGGAATATTTCCTGCCCGCCTACCGGGGGCCGCTGGAGTCCCGAATAGTCTGCACCGTGGTCCCGGTCCTTCTCCCCTTCAACGAAGTGGCGGATCCTGCCGCGTTCGACGACGTCGACGGGATCGTGGTGGGCGGCGGCCCGACGCCCGGCTACCTGGACGGACTCCTGCCGTCCGCCGAGGCCATCCGCCGGGCGGTCTCTGAAGGTGTGCCGTATATGGGCTTCTCTGCCGGCGCGATGGTGGCGCCGGCGCGGGCGATCGTGGGCGGCTACCGAATCAGGGGCACGGAAATCTGCCCGGCGGAATGGTCTGAGGGTCTCGAGGAACTGGAAATCCGAGACGGGCTTGGACTGGTGCCCTTCGCCGTGGACGTCCACGCCGCGCAGGCCGGAACGCTGAGCCGGGCCATTGGCGCTGTGGCGAAAGGCCTCGTGGACCGCGCGGCAGCCGTGGATGAGAACACTGCCCTGATCCTGCACCACACGGACCTGGAATCGTTGGAGGTAATCGGCGCCGGGAACTGCTGGACCATTCGCGGCGTGGGCGCCAAGGCCACGGTCTCGGTCCTGTCGGCGCATAACTAGGTTCCGGGCCCCACCCCCTTGGCACGCTTGTTACTCGCGGGTAGCATTGGATGCATGCACCTCCTGTTCCGGACCCTCCTGCTGCTGTTCACGTCCTCGCGCCGCTCACCGCTGAGCATCTGGGACAGCTCCTCGCTGCCGCTGCGGGTCCTGCCCACGGACATCGACATCGCCATGCACGTCAACAACGGCGTGTACTTCTCGCTCATGGACCTGGGGCGCTTCGACCTCATGGCCCGCAGCGGCACCTGGAAAAAGATGCGCCGCCGGGGCTGGACCCCGGTCGCTGCCGGGGAGACCATCGCCTTCCGCCGTTCGCTGCAGCTCTGGCAGCAGTACACGATCGAGTCCAGGATCATCGGCCTGGACTCGAAGGCCATCTACTTCGAGCAGCGGATGGTGGTGGACGGCGAGGTTTACGCACGGGCCTACATCGCCACCCGGCTGCTCAACAAGGGCAAACCCGTCAGCCAGGAGGAAATTATCCGCGAATTCGGCGCCCCGCCGGCGGATCTGGAGCTGCCCGAGTGGATCCACGAATGGCGCGAAACCAATGCCCTGCCCGGCGCCAGGCGTCCGGCCCCGCACGCCTGGGCGTGACCAGCGGACGACCCCGCACGGATGTGCCAACAGCGAAATGCCGGGGACAATCCACGGCTGCTCCCGTACCGTTGACTCATGGCTACCGTAGACATCACAGGTGAACAGTTCGCATCGACAGTGGAGGATAACGACATTGTCCTCGTCGACTTCTGGGCCGAATGGTGCGGCCCGTGCAAGCAGTTTGGCCCCACGTACTCGGCGATCTCCGAGAAGCACCCGGACGTCGTCTTCTCCAAAGTCGACACCGAGGCGGAGCAGCAGCTCGCTGCCGAGGCCGGCATCACGTCGATCCCCACCCTGATGGCCTTCCGCGAAAAGGTCCTGGTGTTCTCACAGCCCGGCGCCTTGAACGCGCAGCAGCTCGAGCAGGTGGTCGACGCCGTCAAGGCCCTGGACATGGAAGAGGTCCACGCCCACGTCGCCCGGTCCCAGGCCGAGGCCGCCGCCGCTGCGGCCAAGCAGGACGGGACCCAGATCCCGGAGGCCTGAACCTCCACGGCGTAATTCCACGGTTTAAAGCAACGCGGGGTCACTCCGCGCCCATCGACCCCTCGGGGATGGGCGCGGAGTGACCCCGCGTTGTGGTTGGAAGGGTGGGGTCAGAGCTTTTCGAGTTTGACCGGCTCAGCCAGCAGCGCGCTGAGGGATTCGTTCAGGTCCTGGACCGCAGTGCCCTTGGAGTGCTTGTCCAGGTCCGCCTGGCTGGCCCAGCGTTCGGTCAGGACGAGCTTGTCCTCGCTGGCCTCGGTGAGCTCGTAGCGGATGCAGCCGGGCTCGTGGACCACCTCGTCGATCGCGATGTCCAGGGCGAGCTTCACGCGGAAGAATTCGCCGTCGTTGGGGATGAAAATGGCCTGAAGGTCAACGGGTGCACTCATGGCAATCACCCTACCGGGCCGCTGCGCAGGCGCCGGAAGATGACCCAAGATTTCGTAGGACTTCCAAGCTTTGCTCTTCTTTTGCCCCCGCACTGTTGGTAGCGTCACATCATGCTTGCTTTCACAGCCGGGGACACTGACGTCCCGCTGCTCGAGGAAACCATCGGCGCGAACTTCGAACGGATCGCGGCGCGGTTCCCGTACCACGACGCCCTGATCGAGGCGGCCGCGGTGCCCGGCGAAGAGGCCCGGCGGTGGAGCTACACGAAGTTGAACGACGACGTCGACCGCCTGGCGCGTGCGCTCCTCGCCCTGGGTGTCGCGAAGGGCGAGCGGATCGGCATCTGGAGCCCCAACTGCGCCGAATGGACCATCCTGCAGTACGCCACCGCGAAGACCGGTGCGATCCTGGTCAACGTCAACCCCGCCTACCGCAGCCATGAGCTGGAGTTCGTCGTCAAGCAGAACGGCATGCGGATGCTGGTCACCGCGCCGTCGGACAGGAACAGCGACTACACCGCGATGGCGCGGCAGGCGCTGGCGGCGTGCCCGGACCTGCGCGAGCTGGTCTTCCTCCCGGACGCCGGCCTGGACGGACTGACCGCGGGCGAGCCCGACAATGAGGCGGAGCGCACCTATGCGGAGCTGCTCAAGCGGGCTGACGACGTCGGGCACTCCGCCCTGAAGGCGCGCATGGCGGAACTGGACGCGCACGATCCCATCAATCTGCAGTACACCTCGGGCACCACGGGGTTCCCGAAGGGCGCCACCCTGACGCACCACAACATCCTCAACAACGGCTATTCGATCGGCGAGCAGCTGGGCTACACGGAACACGACCGCGTGGTGATCCCGGTGCCCTTCTATCACTGCTTCGGCATGGTGATCGGGAACCTGGCGGCGCTCAGCCACGGGGCCGCCGCCATCATCCCCGGCCGGTCGTTCTCGCCGGCCGCGGCGCTGGAGGCCGTGCAGGACTTCGGCGGAACCTCGCTGTACGGGGTGCCGACCATGTTCATCGCCGAGCTCGCCCTGCCGGACTTCGCCTCCTACGACCTCGCGACACTGCGCACGGGCGTCATGGCCGGCTCGCTGTGTCCGATCGAGGTGATGAACCGGGTCATCACGGAAATGAACATGAAGGACGTCGCCATTTGCTACGGCATGACGGAGACCTCACCCGTGTCCACGATGACCCGGAGCGTGGACACCATGGCCCAGCGGACCGAGACGGTGGGCCGGACCATGCCGAACCTGCAGAGCCGGATCGTGGACCCGGCCACGGGCGAGGTGCTGGAGCGCGGCGGGATCGGCGAACTCTGCACGCGCGGCTACGCCGTGATGCGCGGGTACTGGAACCAGCCGGACAAGACCGCCGAGGCGATCGACCCCGACGGCTGGATGCACACCGGGGACCTCGCCCGGATGGACGCGGACGGGTACATCGTGATCGAGGGCCGGATCAAGGACATGGTGATCCGCGGCGGCGAGAACGTCTACCCGCGCGAAATCGAGGAATTCCTCTACACCCACCCGGACATCCAGGACGTACAGGTGATCGGCGTCCCGGATGCCAAATACGGCGAGGAACTGATGGCCTGCGTCATTCTGAAGCCCGGGGCCGCGCCGATGGACGCCGCCAGCCTGGCCGAGTTCTGCCGCGGCAAGCTGGCGCACTTCAAGATCCCGCGCTACGTGGACGTCCGGGAGAGCTTCCCGATGACGGTCTCCGGCAAGATCCGCAAGGTGGACATGCGCCAGGAAGCCGCGGCCCGCCTGGGCCTCCACTCCGGCGACTGACACCACCGCGTTGCTCCTGGGTGGCTGAGGTCGGGAGTGCTGTTTCGTAGCGGGGCGGTTCCGTCCGGGGGCACTTTGGGCGCAATGTTCGACGCCGGCGCCCTGGTTGGCGGCGTGTCCGGGCCAAAGTGCCCCCGGAGTGCGGCCGGGCCCGGTGGTGGGTCGGGTAGGTCAGTGGGCGCGGTGGTCCTGGATGGTCATGCGCGGGCCGAAGGTCGGTTTCCGGAAACCGCTGAGCCCGATCATCCGGACCACGCGCTGGCGGTGTCCTGCCCAGGGGGCCAGCAGCCTGAGCATGCCGGCGTCGTCGGTCCGGCGGCCGGTCAGGGCGGCGCCCACGTAGGCCGCAAGGTGGTAGTCGCCCACCGAGATCGAGTCCGGGCAGCCGTGCGTGCGCTGCACCACCTCCGCCGCCGTCCACACCCCGATTCCGGGGAGAGTCTGCAGCTTGGCCGCCGCCTCCGCAGCGGGAAGGGCGGCGAGCCGTTCCAGCGCGACGGCGGAACGCAACGCCCGCATGACGGTTCCCGAACGCTGCGGACCCACGCCGGCCTTGTGCCATTCCCAGGACGGGATGTGCAGCCACTGCGCGGCCGTCGGCTGGACCAGCAGATTGGCGGGAGCGACGGTGCCGGCGCCCGGCGCCGCCGTCCCGAAGCGGTACATCAGGTAGCGGTACCCGCGGCGGGCCTCGATAACGGTGACCTTCTGCTCCAGGATGGTCGGCACCAGTGAGTCGATGATCCGGCCGGTGGCCGGCAGCCGGATCGCGAGATTCCGGCGTCGGGCTTCAGTGACCATGCGCGGGAGTGTGGCATGGAACGCGGGGTCGTCGAAGCCGGACCAGTCGTCCTCGTTCCCGAGCATGCGCGGGACGGAATCGACGGCGTCCGCCGCACCGGGGCCCCAGGCCTGCGCGTCCACTGCCGGGTCCGCCCGCGTCCCGGCAGTTGCCAGGCGCAGCGTGGCCGGACCGTGCGGCGTCGTGAACGCGAACCAGATCGCGTCCGGCGCCGTGCGGATGGACGGGTCGCCGTGGCCGCGCAGGAGCGTGCCGACGGTTTGCATCAAGTCGAACGGGCCGCCGGGGTGCCACCTCACTGAGGCGTCCGCCGCCGCGGCAATGCCTGCGGGGACGTCTGCAAGGCTCATTCGAACATGTTCCCACGGCCCGCTGACAGCGGCCGCATCCGCATCGACGAAGCACGGACCGTAGGGCCCTTAACCTCCGGCGCTGCCGGGGTTAAAATCCGGCTGTGGCGTGGAGCGCCCACGCCCGCCTCTTGGCCCCGATCCTTGTTCTTAGGAGAGTGTGATGGCTGGTGGAGTTGTACATTTCGAAATCCCCGCAGACGACGAGGGCCGCGCACGGGAGTTCTACAGTTCGGCGTTCGGCTGGGAGGTCAGCCAGGTGCCGGAGATGAGCTACGCCATGATCAAGACGACGCCGACGGATGCCAGCGGCATGCCCTCCGTTCCGGGTGCCATCAACGGCGGCATGTTCCGCCGCGAGGGCGACCTCACGTCCCCGGTTCTGACGGTGGACGTCGATGACATTGACGCGGCGTTGGAGAAGATCAATGCCCTGGGCGGCAGCACCGTCTCGTCACGGCAGGAAATCGGCACCATGGGCTGGGCTGCCTACTTCCGGGACACCGAAGGCAATGTGGTTGGTCTGTGGCAGAACGCCGCGCCGGAGGGCGGCGCGGCCGCCGCGAACTCCGGGAACGACATCGGCGCCTGACGCGGCCGCCGGGCACGGTGCACCCAGCGCCGCCAAAACCCCGCGCTTCGAAGACCCAGTGCTTCCAAAACCCCGGGCCTCCAGACTCACTGCATCCCCGTGGTGAGCCACAAGGCGACGACCGCCAGCGGGACGGTGAGGACGACGGCGGCCACGCCGGCGACGGCGAAGCCTCCCCACCGGATCTCCACGTTGAGGGAGCGGAGCCGCTCGTGCCACAGCAGCGTGGCCAGGGACGCCCACGGGGTCACCAGCGGGCCCAGGTTCACGCCGATCAGCAGGGCCGCCAGCCGGGCCGGGGAGCCGCCCACCGGTTCCAGGGCCAGATAGGCGGGCAGGTTGTTGACCGCGTTGGCTGCCCCGGTGCCCATGCCGGCGAGCTGCAGGAGCGCCGGCAGGCTCTCGCCCGTGCCGGCGATCCCGGTCAGGAACTGGGTGAGCCCGTTGGCGTGCAGGGTCTCCACCACCATGAACAGCCCGGACGTGAGCATGAGCGGACGCCACGGAATCATGGACCAGCGCAGGGCGGAGCGCCGCCGCCAGAGGAAGAGCAGGAGCAGGGCCGCAGCCGCCGCGAGCGCCGGGATCTGCACCGGAACCCCGGAGACAAGGGCCGGGAGCAGAACCACCATGACCCCCGATGCCGTGTACAGCAGCACCCGGTCCCGCACCCTTCGGACCGGCTGCGGCCCGTACCTGCCCCGCAGATCCTTCCGGAATGCCAGCCACAGGAGCAGCAGCGGCACGAGGATGCCCACCAGGGCCGGGGCCCACACCAGCGAAGCGAACGCGGCGGGGCTGAGGTTGAGCTGCTCCTGTGCCAGCAGGTTGGTCAGGTTGGAGACCGGCAGCAGCAGCGAGGCCGTGTTCGCCAGCCACACCGTGGTCAGCGCGAACGGCAGCGGCGGAATGCGGGCGTGAATGGCCAGCAGCACGACGACGGGAGTCACCAGCACCGCCGTCGTATCCAGCGACAGGAACACCGTGGAAACGGTGGCGAGGGCGATCGCGAGGAACCACAGCAAGAGCACCCGGCCGCGGCCCAGGGCGGCCAGCCGCTCCGTGACCACGCGGAAGAGCCCGGCCTCATCCACTAGCTCGGTTACGAGGGACATCGCGACCACGAACGCCAGTACCGGGACGGTCCTTGCTGCCAGCGCCTGGAAGTCGGCTACCGGCAGCAGCCCAGTGGCCAGCGCCGCGCACCCGGCCAGCAGCATGCCCGCGGGCAGCGCGTAGCTCTTGAGCTTCTTCAGCCGGGCAATCCTCTTCACCGCCATATCCTCGCATCTGCCAGAGCCGTGGCAGCGCCGTGGCCGGGCCGACGTGCCTGCCGCGCCGGAGACGGTAGCTTTGTACCTATGAAGTACGCCCAGTCCGTCCTGGACCTCATTGGCCACACGCCGCTCGTCAAACTCAACCACGTGACCGATGGCATCGCAGCCACGGTCCTGGTGAAAATCGAATACCTGAACCCTGGCGGTTCGATCAAGGACCGCATTGCGGCCAAGATGATCGAGGAGGCCGAACGGACGGGCAAGCTCCTGCCCGGCGGCACGATCGTGGAGCCCACCTCGGGCAACACCGGCGTTGGTTTGGCGCTCGTCGCGCAGCAGAAGGGCTACCGCTGCATCTTCGTCGTGCCGGACAAGGTCGGCGAAGACAAACGGGCCGTGCTCCAGGCCTACGGCGCCGAAGTGGTGGTCACTCCCACCGCCGTCCCGCCGGACAGCCCGCAAAGCTACTACGGCGTCTCCGACCGGCTCGTCACCGAAATCCCGGGAGCCTACAAGCCGGACCAGTTCTCCAACCCGGCCGCCCCGGCAAGCCACTACGAATCCACCGGCCCGGAGATCTGGAACGACACCGACGGCCGGATCACGCACTGCGTGATCGGCGCCGGCACCGGCGGCACGATCACCGGCACCGGCCGGTACCTCAAGGAAGTCTCCGCCGCGCGGCCCGTGGCCGAGGGCGGCGTCGTGAAGATCATCGGCGCGGATCCGGCAGGCTCGGTGTACTCCGGCGGCACGGGCCGCCCGTACTTCGTCGAGGGCGTCGGCGAGGACATGTGGCCGGCCAACTATGACAAGTCCGTCCCGGACGACGTCATTGCCGTCAGCGACGCCGATTCCTTCGCGATGACGCGGCGGCTGGCGCGCGAGGAAGGCCTGCTGGTGGGCGGGTCCTCGGGCATGGCCGTCGTGGCCGCCATGGAGGTCGCCAAGGACCTCCCGGCCGAAGCTGTCGTCGTGGTCATCCTGCCGGACTCCGGCCGCGGCTACCTGGCCAAGATCTTCAACGACCAGTGGATGCGCTCCTACGGCTTCCTGGCCAGCGGGGACGAGGCCTCGGTGGGCGAGATCCTCAAGGCCAAGACCGGTGAACTCCCGGACCTCGTCCACATCCACCCGAACGAGTCCGTCCGCGATGTCATCAACATCATGAACGAGTACGGCGTCTCGCACATCCCCGTCCTGTCCCAGGAACCGCCGGTCGTCATGGGCGAGGTGCTGGGTGCCGTGGACGAACGCACCCTCACCGCCAAGCTCTTCCGCGGCGAGGCCAAACTCTCGGACAAAATCTCCGAACACATGGAGGCCCGGCTTCCCGTGATCGGCTCGCTCGAATCAATCTCGACCGCCCGCGAACTCCTCTCCGACGCCGACACCCTCATGGTGACGTTTGTCGGCGCTCCGGTGGGGATCCTGACCCGCCACGACCTCCTCGCGTACCTCAGCAACTGACCAGTTCAAGGAGTCCCATGTCTGTGCCTGAAAGCTCGTCCCCGACAAATCAGGGTTTCAACACCCGCGCCATCCACGCCGGCCAGGCGTTTGAGCCCCGCACCGGGGCCGTCGTGCCCCCCGTGCACTTCTCCTCGACCTATGCCCAGGACGGCATCGGCGGGCTGCGGGCCGGTTACGAATACGGCCGGGGCACCAACCCCACCCGTGACTCGCTGCAGGAGCAGCTGGCGGCCCTGGAAGGCGGCAGCGCCGCGTTCTCCTTTGGCTCGGGCCTGGCCGCCGAGGACTCCATGATCCGCGCCCTCACCCGGCCCGGTGACCACATTGTGCTCGGCAACGACGCCTACGGCGGAACATACCGGCTCATCAGCCGGGTCCTGGGGGAGTGGGGCATCGGCAACACCCCGGTGGACATGTCCGACCTCGACGCCGTCGCAGCCGCCGTCGCGGCCGGAGGCACCGCCGACGGCGGCGGCAAGACCCGCCTGGTGTGGGTGGAGACGCCGTCGAACCCGATGATGAAGATCACCGACATCGAGGCGCTCGCCAAGGTCGCGCACGACGCCGGCGCCCTCCTCGTGGTGGACAACACCTTCGCCTCCCCGTACTTGCAGACCCCGCTCGCCCTCGGCGCCGACATCGTGGTGCACTCCACCACCAAGTACATCGGCGGCCACTCCGACGTCGTCGGCGGCGCGATCGTGGTCAATGACCCGGAACTGGCGGAGAAGATCGGATTCGTCCAGTTCGCCGTCGGCGCCGTGTCCGGGCCGATGGATGCCTTCCTCACCACCCGCGGCCTGAAGACCCTCGGGGTGCGCATGGACCGGCACAGCGACAACGCCCAGGCCGTGGCCGAATGGCTGCTGGAGCGCCCCGAAGTGGAGGCCGTGCTCTACCCGGGCCTGCCCTCCCACCCGGGCCACGAGCTGGCCAAAAAGCAGATGAAGAAGTTCGGCGGCATGATCTCCGTGCAGTTCAAGGGCGGCGAGGCCGCGGCGCGCAAGGTGGCCGAATCGACCTCCGTCTTCACCCTGGCCGAGTCCCTGGGCGGGATCGAATCGCTCATGAACTACCCGTCCGAAATGACGCACGCCTCGGTCAAGGGCACCGAACTGGCCGTCCCGGTCAACCTGATCCGGCTCTCGTGCGGCATCGAGGACGTCGAGGACCTGATCGCCGACCTCGACGCCGCGCTCTCCTCCCTCGACGCCGGCAGCTAACCGCACCCGCAGCTGCACCGCGAAGCTGCACCGCCGCAGCCGACCCCTGCCCCGCGTGTTTCCGCCGAGCGGCCCACCCTAGCTTTCTCTAAGAGAGTCAGCTAGGGTGGGCCGCATGGCACTCCGATCCGACTGGTCCCAGCGGACCTGCAGCATGGCCCGCGGCCTCGACATCCTTGGCGATCCCTGGAGCATGCTCGTCCTGCGCGAGGTGTTTTTCGGCAACGGCCGCTTCGAGGCCATGAAGGCCCGGCTCGGGGCGGCCGATTCCGTCCTCACCAAACGGCTCGCCGGGCTCGTGGACGCCGGGCTCCTCATCCGGCGGCCTTACGACGACGGCCGCCGCGCCCGCCAGGAGTACGTCCTCACCGCCAAGGGCGAAGACGCCCTCCCGGTGCTCAACGCCGTCGTGATCTGGTCCGAAAAGCATCTCCCGGCGCCGTCCGGGCAGGCACACATGTTTGTCATTCACAGCGGCTGCGGGGAGAGGACCTCCTCCGCGGACACGTGTACGGCCTGCGGGGAACCGCTGACGGCCGCCAACACGAGCTGGCACAGTCTCTCCCGCACCGCGGAGCCCGTGCCCCTGGCTTCGGCCGGCACCGGGACCCCTGCCCACTCCGAGAACGGAACCGCCGCATGAGCGCCCCTGAAATCATGACCCCCGCGCCGGTCCGCCGCCGCATCCACCCGGCGTGGACCGTCGCCGCCGTGGCTTTCCTCGCGCTCGTCGGCGCCGCCGGGTTCCGGGCCGCGCCGGGCGTGCTGATGGTGCCGCTGCAGAACGAGTTCGGCTGGTCCACCACCGTGCTTTCCGCCGCGGTCAGCATCAACCTGGTGCTCTTCGGGCTCACGGCGCCGTTCGCGGCAGCGCTCATGGAACGTTTCGGCATCCGCGCGGTCACGGCCGTGGCCCTGGTGCTGATCGGCGCCGGCAGCGCGCTGACGGTCTTCGTGACCCAGTCCTGGCAGATCCTGCTGACGTGGGGGCTGCTGATCGGGCTCGGCACCGGGTCCATGGCGCTGGTCTTCGCCGCGACCATCGCCAACACCTGGTTCGCCAAGAGCCGGGGCCTGGTAATCGGCATCCTCACCGCCGGCAGCGCCGCCGGACAACTCGTGTTCCTGCCCTTCATCGCCGCACTGGCCCAGGACCCGGGCTGGCGGCAGGCCTCGCTCCTCATCGGTGCCGGCGCGCTGGCCGTGGTGCCGCTCGTGCTGATGTTCCTGAAGAACTCCCCGGCCGAGGTCGGCGTGCTGCCCTACGGGGCGACGCCGCCGTCCGCCGGCCCGGACGCCGCCGGCCAGGAAACCAGCGGGACCGCACCGACGGTTCCGGCAGGGCAGGAAACGCAGGAACCCCGCCGGAACGCCGCGATCCGGGCCCTGCAGGTCCTCAAGCGGGCCAGCAAGGTACGTACCTTCTGGGCCCTGGTGGCCGGTTTCGCGATTTGCGGCGCGACCACCAACGGGCTGATCGGCACCCACTTCATCCCCTCCGCCCATGACCACGGCATGCCGGAAACCACCGCGGCCGGCCTGCTCGCCGTCGTCGGCCTCTTCGACATCATCGGCACCATCGCCTCCGGGTGGCTCACGGACCGCTTCAACCCGCGGATCCTCCTCGCCGTGTACTACCAGTTCCGCGGGATAGGGCTGCTGGTCCTGCCGCTGCTGCTCAGCGCCAGCGTCCAGCCCAGCATGATTGTGTTCGTGGTCATCTACGGCCTGGACTGGGTCGCCACGGTGCCGCCGACCGCCGCGATCTGCCGCCAGGTGTTCGGTGCCGACGGGAGCGTCGTGTTCGGCTGGGTGTTCGCGGCCCACCAGCTCGGCGCGGCCGCCGCGGCCCTCGCGGCCGGGGCGGTCCGTGACGCGACCGGCCAGTACACCTTCGCCTGGTTTGCCGCCGCCGCCATGTGCACCATCGCCGCCGTCATCAGCGCCACCATCCGCAAGGACGCCCGGAAGCCGGACTCCGTCCCGGTTCCGGCGTAGCTGTTCTGTAGACTGACCCGACAGCGAGGGCGCGTTTGCGCCGCCCTGGACGGAACCGACCAAACGGCCAGCGTCTACACCAGCAGCCCGATGGGGGAATTCATGTCAGTGCCCGATTCAGACCACAGCCCGGCGCGGCACTCACCCGTCCCGCAACTGTTCCGGCTCTCCGTCATCCTGGCCATCGCCGCCGTGGGCTACTTCATCTGGATCTCGCTCGGTGTCTGGGGCAAGCACGGCCTGGACTTCAGCGTCTACTGGTACGGCGGCAAAATCCTCAACGATGCCGGCGCTGCGCCGTCAGAGCTGTATAGGGGAAATGTGGACTGGGCCGGCGGGCCGAACCTGATGTTTACCTACCCTCCGTTCGCCGCCATGATCTTCGGCCTGTTGGCCCGGCTGCCCCAGGCGGCGGCCCTGAACCTGTTCAACGCTGCCGGCGCCGTCGTGGCGATCCTGACCGCGGTCCGAACGGTCCGCTACTGGAACGCGAGATCCTCCTGGCGCGCCACCTTCCGGGCACCGGGCAACGTCTGGGCCGCCGCCGTCCTGGTCCTGGCCGTGCTGAACCTCGGCCCGTGGCGCGAGACCCTGGTGTTCGGCCAGATCAACGCCCTGCTGATGGGCCTGATCGCTGTGGACCTGCTGGCCCGCAACCACCGCTGGACCCGGGGCTTCCCCGGCAGCGGCTTCCTGGTGGGTGTCGCCGCCGGCATCAAGCTGACGCCCCTGGTGTTCGGGCTCTACTACCTGGTCCGCAAGGACTGGCGCGGCCTGGGCAACATGGCCGCCGGTTTCACCGCCACCGTAGTGGCCGGCTGGCTGCTGCGGCCCGCCGAATCCCTGCAGTTCTGGCTCCAGATGCTGCCGGACACCTCCCGGATGGGGGGAGCGGGCTATGTGGACAACCTGTCCCTCAAGGGCGCGCTGCTGCACTTCGGAGTCCCGGAAGCGCACGTCACCGTGCCGTGGCTGGTGCTGAGCCTGCTGGTTGTGGCCGTGGGCGCCGCAGTGATCAAGGCCGCCAGCGATCAGGGCGCCCGCGTCGTGGCCGTATCGGCGACGGCGCTCACCATGCTGCTGATCAGCCCGGTCTCGTGGTCCCACCACTGGGTGTGGGTCGCGGCGGTCTTTCCGGCTTTCGCCTGGACCCTGCGGGAAACTCCGCGCCGGTACCCCGGATTGCGCTGGACCATGGGCGGCGTGCTGGGCGTGTCGATCCTCGTATTCCTGTTCTCGCCCAAGACCATTGGCACGGCCCTCGGCGCCGAAAACCTCGATATCCAGACGCCCGGGCTGTGGATCATGGCCTCCAGCGCCGGCGTTTTCTGCGCCGTGGCCCTGCTGGTGTGCTGGCTCGTGGCCCTGCGCCGGGACCCGCTGGCGACGGAGCTCGACCTTGCACGCGGGCTCGACCTTGCCGCCGAACCGGTTGCCGAACGGGACGACCGGGCCGCCGCCTCTACCTCCTCGTAGGCGCCGCGCCGGCCGCCACCGCTAGGCTGTTCGGCATGAGCTCCCTTGTCCCGCGCAAGACTGCCCTTGTCACCGGCGTCGGCCGGCTCGCCGGAATCGGCGCCGGCATCGCGCGCCGCCTCGCCGCGGACGGCTGGGACCTCGTACTGACGTACTGGCCGGACTACGACGCCCGGATGCCGTGGGGAGTCCAGCCGGACGACGTCGAACGCCTCACCGCCGAGCTGCAGCCGACCGGCGCAGCCGTCGTCGCGCTGCCGGCGGATTTCCAGGACCCGCACGCCGTGGACCGGCTGATGGCCGCCGCCGCGGCGGAGGCCGGAACCCTGCAGGGCATGGTGCTCAGCCATGCCGAATCCGTGGACTCCGGCATCCTGGACACGTCCCTGGCGAGCTTCGAGCGGCACTTCGCCGTCAACACCCGGGCCAGCTGGCAGCTGATCGCCGCTTTCGCCCGGCAGGCCGGCCCCGACGGCGGGGCGATCGTGGCGCTGACCAGTGACCATACCGCCTTCAATCTCCCCTACGGGGCATCAAAGGGCGCCCTGGACCGGATCGTGATCGCGGCCGCCCGGGAACTTGGCCCGCTCGGGATCAGCGCCAACGTCCTGAACCCGGGACCGGTGGATACAGGCTGGATGGATGCGCCGATCCGGGACGAACTGGCCCGGAGGCACCCCGGCGGCCGGCTGGGCACTCCGGCGGACGTGGCCGGCACCGTCGCGTTCCTGCTCTCGCCCGAGGGCCGTTGGATGTCCGGACAGCTGGTCAAGGCCGACGGCGGCTTCTCCGCCTGACGTCCCCGGACTCTGCCTCCCTGTACGCCAAGGTGGTAGCCCGCGGCAGCAGACGCTGATTCGGGTATCCGATGGTGGCCGGATCCGGTCAGTCGGCGGTCAGCAGGGCCAGGGCTGTTGCCAGTTCGGCGGCGGCGCTTTGGAGGAGGCAGGCCGTCTCGCGTGCACGGGCGTTGCGCCCGGACTGGAGATCGGCATCAATGAGGTCGGCTATGAGTTCGAGCCGGCAGGCACCGGCCCTGGATGCGGACCAGGACAGACTTTGGGCGGCGAAGCGCGCGTCCTCCCAGTCCCCGACGGTCAAGGCTCGGTGGACCTTTTCGACCCGGTGGGGAAGCACGAGCTGGGATGTACTGACGAAGTCGTGGAACCGCCAGGATTGGAGTGTTCCTGCGCTCTCCTGAAGTCGGTTTGGGTCCAGAACGCGTGCCGTGGCGATGCGGACACGGTACTTGCGGGGTCCCTGGCCAGCCCCGGAAATATCCTGGTCGTTCACGCCCGCGCTGGCCGTGGCGTGACGTGCCGGAAAGAAGCGGAGCGTCCACACGTCTGACTTGGCACTGAGACCCATGATGTCCCCCCCGGCATCCTGTACCGACCCGTCGGATCGGTAGCGATGGCACCACTCTACGAATGCGCTCCAGGGAGAACACGAGTGCTGCCTACCCGAAAACTCAGCAGTCATCACTTGTATCACTGGCCTCATACGTATCAAAACGACCGGGATCGCCTTCGCGGGATCCAGGTGGCCGCACGGCCCAGTCCATCTCGCGCAGCTAGCGGAAGGCGGGCAGGCCCGTGATGTGCTGGCCCAGGATCAGGGTGTGGACCTCGTCGGTGCCCTCGTAGGTGCGGACGGATTCCAGGTTGTTGGCGTGCCGCAGCGGCGAATAGTCCAGCGTGATGCCGTTGCCGCCCAGGATGGTGCGCGCCTCCCGGGCAATAGCGAGCGCCTCCCGCACGTTGTTCAGCTTGCCGAGCGAGATTTGCTCGGGACGCAGCGTGCCGGCGTCCTTGAGCCGGCCCAGGTGCAGGGCCAGCAGGGTGCCCTTCTGGATTTCCAGGAGCATGTTCACGAGTTTCTCCTGCGTCAGCTGGTACCCGGCCAGCGGCTTGCCGAACTGCAGCCGCTCCTGGGCATAAGCCAGGGCCGCCTCGTAGGAATCCCGGGCGGCACCCATCGCACCCCACGCGATCCCGTACCGGGCCTCGTTGAGGCAGGAGAAGGGGCCCCGCAGCCCCCGCGCCGTCGGCAGCAGCGCCTCCGGACCCAGCCGGACGGCGTCGAACGTGATGTCGCACTGGATGGAGGCGCGCATCGAGAGCTTCTGCCCGATCGGCGTCGCGGTGACCCCCGCGGTGCCGGCGGGGACGAGGAAACCGCGCACGCCGTCGTCGGTCATGGCCCACACCACCAGCACGCCGGCCACGGAGGCGAGCCCGATCCAGCGTTTGGCGCCGTCCAGGACCCAGCCGGCGCCGTCGCCGGAGCCGTCGCGGCGGGCGAAGGTCTTCATCGAGGCTGGGTCCGAGCCGGCCGTGGGCTCGGTCAGGGCAAACGCGCCGATCAGCTCGCCGGCGGCCATCCGGGGGAGCCACTCCTGCTTTTGGTCCTCGGAGCCCCACTTGTGGATGGCAGTCATGGCGAGGGAGCCCTGCACGGAGACGAACGTGCGGACGCCGGAATCGCCGGCCTCGAGTTCCATGGCCGCGAGGCCATATTCGACGGCGGAGCGGCCGGGGCAGCCGTAGCCCTCCAGGTGCATGCCGAGCACGCCGAGCTCGCCAAGTTCCGGGGCGAGCTCCAAGGGGAACACGGCGTCCTCGTACCAGCCGGCGATACCCGGCCGGATCCGCTGGTTCGTGAAATCGCGGACGCGCTCACGCACGGCCAACTCCTCCGTGCTCAGCAGGGAATCGATCGCCAGGACATCGGAAACGTCGGAATCGTCGGGAATGCCAGCTTCGTTGCTCATGCCAGCATCCTACGGCCGCACCTGCAGGGGCACGCCGCAGGCCTACACTGGTGCCATGGAAACCGCATCCGTGCTTGCTGTCTGCAGGGTTCACCAGCTGCTCGATGATCCCGGCAGCGTCGGGGTCACCGCGATCGACAAGCGCCCCGTGGATGGACCGGTGAAAGTCCATAAACTTGGCCTGCGCGGTGATGTCCAGGCCAGCAGGATCCACCACGGCGGCGAGGACCAGGCACTGTACGCGTATTCGCAGGACGACGCAGACTACTGGGCCGGCGAGCTCGGGCGGGACATGCCGCCGGGCATCTTCGGCGAAAACCTCCGGATCACCGGCCTCGACGCCTCCAACGCCGTGATCGGCGAACGGTGGAAGGTGGGACTGGACGTCGAGGTGGAAGTCACCTCGCCGCGCATCCCCTGCGCCACCTTCCAGCGGCGGATGGGCGAGCCTCACTGGGTCCAGCGGTTCACCGAGGCGGGCAAGGTGGGCACCTACCTCCGGGTGGTCCGGACCGGCAGCATCGAAGCCGGCAACCACATCCACCGGCTGTTTGTCCCCGCCCATGGCGTGACGATCGCCAAATGGTTCACCGATCCCACCCTGGAGGACATGGAGGCCCTGCGCGACGCCGATGCCGACGGACAGATCCGCCTGCAGCCCGAGTACCACCAGAGGTTCGAGCAGCTGCAGCGCCGTCTCGGGGTCTAGGCGTGGGGAGCCGGTGTGCGCAAGCTCACCGCCCGCCGTCGGCCCCTCAATTACCACTGTTCTGTTCCATGCCCTACACTTGAAATATCCCCCACTCCGGAAATCCCTTATTCCTGCCCAATTCTTGAGGCAGGACTGGCAAGTGTTGGGGCCCGCAAATGTGATGCGGGCATTTTCATAGGGAGAGCCGGCAAAAGAAAACGCTGTACAGACTGCTGGGATAGCAGCCAAGAGATGCAGCGGGAAGTCCTGCCACGGGATTGCGAAAGCGCCGGACTTCTATGTGACCCGCCGGTCAACCGTACGCCCGGCAATTCGTGTCACGCGTACTGCGGCTCCGCTCACCTCGGGTTGTGCCGCTTGGCCCCTATGGATGAGGAAATTTCACCTATGCCCGAAAATCAGAACAACTCCGTCGACACCGAAACCATTCAGAGTGACGTCGAGACTTCTGAAACGGCTGCCCCCGCAGCCGGCTCCGCCCCGGAATTCACCGAGGCTCCTGCAAACGTTGTAGCACCGGCCGCCGAAGCTGCCGAAGTTGCCCCGCAGGCTGACACCAAGACCGAGGCCACTTCCGCCCCGGCAAAGGACGAGGACGCCGAGGAAGAAGGCGTCAAGTTCGTAGACCTCGGCATTGACGGCCGTGTCCTGGCTGCCCTGCAGGACGTCGGCTACGAGAAGCCGTCCCCGATCCAGGCAGCAACCATCCCGCTGCTGCTCGAAGGCCGCGACGTCGTGGGCCTGGCCCAGACGGGTACCGGTAAGACTGCAGCATTCGCAGTACCGGCACTGTCCCGCCTGGCCGAGCTCCACGACCTCAACGGCCCGTCCCGCAAGACCCAGGCCCTGGTGCTGGCTCCCACCCGCGAGCTCGCCCTCCAGGTCGCCGAGGCCTTCACCTCTTACGCCAAGCACATCGACGACTTCACCGTCCTCCCGGTGTACGGCGGCTCCGCCTACGGACCCCAGCTCGCCGGCCTGCGCCGCGGCGCCCAGGTTGTTGTCGGTACCCCCGGCCGCGTCATCGACCACATCGCCAAGGGTTCCCTCGACCTCTCCGAACTCCAGTACCTGGTGCTGGATGAGGCCGACGAGATGCTCCGCATGGGCTTCGCCGAAGACGTTGAGCAGATCTTCCAGCAGACCCCCGCGGGCCGCCAGGTTGCGCTGTTCTCCGCCACGATGCCGAGCCAGATCCGCCGGCTCTCCAAGCAGTACCTGAACAACCCCGCCGAGGTGCAGGTCAAGTCCAAGACCACCACGGGCGCCAACACCCGCCAGCGCTACCTGCAGGTCATGGGCCCGCACAAGCTCGACGCGCTGACCCGCATCCTCGAGGTCGAAGAGTTCGAGGGCGTCATCGCCTTCGTCCGCACCAAGATGGCCACCGAGGACCTCGCCGACAAGCTGCGCTCGCGCGGCTTCCAGGCCGCCGCCATCAACGGCGACATCCCGCAGCAGCAGCGTGAGCGCACGGTCGAGGCCCTGCGCGACGGCAAGATCGACATCCTTGTTGCCACCGACGTTGCCGCCCGCGGCCTGGATGTTGAGCGTGTCAGCCACGTGGTCAACTACGACATCCCGCACGACACCGAGTCCTACGTCCACCGCATCGGCCGTACCGGCCGTGCAGGCCGTTCCGGCGACGCGATCCTGTTCATGACGCCGCGCGAGAAGTACCTGCTGCGTTCCATCGAGAAGGCAACCCGCCAGCCGGTGGAGCAGATGCACCTGCCCACGGCCGAGACCGTCAACACGCTGCGCCTGGGCAAGTTCGCCGAGCGCATCACGGAGACCCTCGCGTCCGAGGACGTTGCATCGTTCCGTGACCTCATCTCCTCCTACGAGGAAGAGCACAACGTGCCGGCCTCGGAGATCGCCGCCGCACTGGCCGTCATGGCCCAGGGCGGTCAGCCGCTGCTGGTCAAGGAACTGCCGGCCGCTCCCGAGTTCCAGAAGCGCGAGCGCTCCAAGGACGGCTTCGGCTCACGCGGCCCGACCCGCACCCTGACCGAGGGCAACGCCACCTACCGGATCGCCGTCGGACGCCGCCAGCGCGTCATGCCGGGTTCGATCGTTGGCGCCATTGCCAACGAAGGCGGCATCTCCTCGGCCCAGATCGGCGGCATCGACATCCGCTCGGACCACTCCCTCGTGGAGCTCCCGGCGGACCTGAGCTCCGATCAGCTCAAGGCCCTGTCCCGCACCCGGATCGGCGGCGAGCTGATCCACCTCGAGCTCGACAACGGCCGTAAGCCCTCCGGGGACCGTGGCTCCTACCAGGGCAACCGCGGCGGCGAGCGCGGCGGAGACCGTGGCGGCTACTCCGGTGGCAGCGGCAACTTCAAGGGCAACGGCGGCTTCAAGCGCGAATTCCGCAAGGGCGACGGCGAGCGGTCCTCCGCTGACCGTGGCGGCCGCTCCTTCAGCGAGCGTTCCGAGCAGCGGACCTTCGGCGCCGACACCCGCAAGCCCCGCACCGAGGGCGGCTTCAAGCCCCGCAACAAGTGGTAACCACTAGCACCATCTGAGAACGGGCCGGCTCCCTGAGCCGGCCCGTTCTTGTTTAACCATTTCGCCCCGTGTTCGCTTCGTCACAGCCGCGGCGGCCGGACGGTCCCGGGAGCCGATTCGGGCTCCCGGGACCCCGCTGGGAGCCCGGATTTCCGCTGTTTCCGGCATGTTCGGCGTCGTTGGCCCGCCGATTTGTTGGTGGGCGAATCTTCCGGTAGAGTATTTACTCGTTGCCCCCCTAGCTCAGTGGTAGAGCGCGTTCTTGGTAAGAACGAGGTCACCGGATCGATTCCGGTGGGGGGCTCTGAATGAGGGCCTGTGTCAAGGCGGTTTTTGACCGGCTTAGCGCAGGTTTTCCTCATTTACGGCGGTGTAGCTCAGTTGGTTAGAGCGCACGACTCATAATCGTGAGGTCGGGAGATCGAGCCTCCCCACCGCTACAGGCAAGACCCCCGGAATCCATTGAGATTCCGGGGGTTTTTCTGTCCCGTCGGTAGGACCGTTGAACACATGAAGCCCCCGCGGCCCCACATGCGGCTGCAGAAGGACGTTGACAGCGCGATGATGGGGAGGGGGCCGCGAAGGTGGGCGAGGCAGCGAGGGAGGCTGCCTGCTTACTGACAGGGCGCCGGCATGCGGTTCCGCGCGCGACCCGCTATGCCAGGACTTGCGCCTCCCGCGAGGCATTGAGATCCTCCACAGCCCCCTGCATATGGGTCCGGATGGCCTGCTGCAGCGCTGCTTCGTCTCCCGCCTCGAGCAGGTCCAGCAGCTTCTGGTGCTCGGTGACCAGCACGTCCACGCGCGGGTAGGCCACTTCGAGGTCCAGGATGCACATACGGGATTCGGCAGCCAGTGTTTCGTAGATCCGGATCATCCGCGAGTTACCGGTGCCGGCCACGAAGGCTGTGTGGAAGTCCATGTCCAGCTTCGCCAGCGCCTGCCAGTCCGCGGCTGCCACGTTTTTGGCCATGCCAGCAATGATGGCTTTCAGCGACTGGGCGGTCTTCTTGACCATTGGCTGGCCCCCTGCGAGCAGCATGTGCGCACACGCTGTCTCCACAGCCTCCCGGACGTCGTAGATTTCCCTGATGTCCTCTTCGGACAGTTCCAGGACGAAGACCCCACGGTTGCGCCGGCTCACCAGGATGCCCTCCTGGCAGAGCCGCTGCAGGGCTTCCCGCACCGGCCCGCGGGAGGTCTTGAGCTGGGTGGCCAACACCGACTCGTTGATTTGCTGGCCGGGGCGGAACTTGCCCAGCACAATGTGCTCCCGGAGCTGGTCAGCGATCAGCTCGGCAGTGGGTCGTCCTTCTAGCATGAATAGTTCGCCTGATGACGCCATCTGGCTCATCTCCTTGGTTCGGCCCGAAGTTAGCGGACAGGGATTGCTGTGTATTTGTATTCCAAGAATTCTTCGATGCCGGTCCTGCCGCCCTCCCGGCCCAGGCCGGACTGCTTGACGCCGCCGAAGGGGGCAGCAGGATTGGACACGATCCCGGTGTTCAGGCCCACCATTCCTACTTCCAGGGCGGCAGAGAATCGGAGGGCCTTGTCCACGTCCTGGGTGAAGACGTAACCCACCAAGCCCCAAGGGGTGTCGTTGGCCCGCCGGATCACTTCGTCTTCGGCGTCGAACGTGCTGATGGCAGCCACGGGACCGAAGATCTCTGTACTCATCAGTTCTGCGTCGGCGGGAACGTCAACCAGGACGGTGGGTTCGTAGAAGTAGCCGGGACCGTCTACCCTGCGTCCGCCGGTGAGGATGCGGGCGCCCTTGTCCACTGCGTCGGCCACGAGTGTTTCTACCTTGTCCAGTCCCGCGTGGCTGATCAGGGGTCCCACGTCTGTGCCTTCGGCGGCTCCGTCGCCCACCCGCAGCTCCGCGAGGCGCTTGGACAGCTTCTCTCCAAAATCCGCCGCCAGCGTGCTGTGCACGTAGAAGCGGTTTGCTGCGGTGCAGGCTTCCCCCATGTTCCGCATCTTAGCCTTGATGGCGCCATCTACGGCCCGTTCGATGTCGGCGTCAGCCAGCACGATGAACGGTGCGTTGCCGCCCAGCTCCATGGAGGAGCGCATCACGTTGCCGGCTGCCTGTTCCAACAGCAGCTTCCCTACTGCCGTGGAGCCGGTGAAGCTGACTTTGCGGGCAATCCCGCTCCGCATCCACGGTTCCACCACGGTGGACGCCTTCGAGGTGGTGACGACGTTGAGCACCCCGTCCGGAAGGCCGGCCTTCCGGAAGATCTCCACCAATGCCAGGGACGTCAGCGGGGTCAGCTCGGCCGGTTTGAACACCATGGTGCAGCCTGCGGCCACGGCGGGGGCGATCTTCCGCGCACCCATGGCCAGCGGGAAGTTCCAGGGCGTCACCAGGACGCAGGGTCCCACCGGTTCCTTGGTGATCAGGATGCGGTTGTTGCCGTCCACGGTGGTGGTGTGGTCGCCACCCACCCGTACAGCTTCTTCGGAAAACCAGCGCAGGAACTCGGCGCCGTAAGCCACCTCGCCTCTGGCTTCTGCCAGAGGTTTGCCCATCTCTGCGGTAATGATGGCGGCCAGGAGGTCCGTGTCCTCTAGCACCAGCTCGTACGCCCGACGCAGGATGTCCGCCCGGTGCCGGGACGTTGAGGCTGACCAAGCTGCCTGTGCCCTGCCGGCAGCCTCGATGGCGCGCCTTGCGTCTTCCGGTCCGCCGTCGGCTACCTCGGCGATCACCTGGTGGGTTGCCGGGTTCTCCACCTCGAAGGTGGTTGATGATGCCGCGGGCTGCCAGGAGCCGTCGATGAACAGCTCAGTGTGTAACGTCCCGAGGTCAAGGGTGGTGGTGCTCATTGTTCCCGCTTTCAGTGGAAGAGATTGGGGCGTCTGCTCGCCCGTGGAGACGTCCGACGGCGGCAATGGGGGCTGGTGCCCCGCACGGCCTGGGTGCGGGTTCGGTCAGGCGGTGCCCACCTTCAGTGCCTGAGCAAACCGGGCCAGACCGGTCTGGATCTCCTCGGTGCTGACGTTGAGTGCGGGGATGACGCGGATGACATTTCCATGCGGCCCGCAGGTCAGGAGGAGGAGCTCCTCTGCGACCGCTGCCTGCTGGACGGCCAGGGCTGTCTCGGGATCAGGGGTGTTGCCCGCCGTGGTGAACTCCACTCCCTGCATCAGGCCCAGGCCGCGGACGTTGCCAATGGCCGGGGTGTCCGCGGCAAGGTCCTCAAGGCCTGCACGGAGTTCGTCGCCGCGGAGCTGGGCGTTGGAGACGAGGTCTTCGCGTTCGATGACCGCCAGGGTGGCCACGCCGGCAGCGGCAGCAACCGCGTTTCCACCGTAGGTTCCGCCTTGCGATCCCGGCCAGGCCTTACCCATCAGTTCAGCGGGTGCGGCGATCGCGGAGATGGGGAACCCGCTGGCCAGCCCCTTGGCAGTGACGAGGACGTCCGGGGTTATGCCGGCCCAGTTGTGGCCCCAGAACTTGCCCGTCCTGCCTACACCGGCCTGGACTTCATCGAGGATGAGGATAATGCCGTGCCGGTCGGCGCGTTCGCGCAGGCCCTGCAGGAACGTGGGCGGAGTGGGGAGATAGCCGCCGTCGCCCAGGACGGGTTCGATGATGAATCCGGCAGTGTCGGCCGGGCTGCTCACGGACAGCAGGAGATGGTCAAGTTCCTGCAGCGCGAACTCGACGGCGGTCTGTTCGTCCCAACCGTACCGGTAGGCGTAAGGGAACGGGGCAATGTGCACCCCGCCCATCAGTGGTGAGAATCCGGACCGGAACCTGGTCCCCGCTGTGGTGAGGGAGGCGGCGCCGACTGTCCTGCCGTGGAATCCACCCTGGAACGAGATGATGTTGGGCCGGCCAGTGGCCATTCTGGCTAGGCGGACCGATGCTTCCACAGCTTCGGATCCGGAGGTGGCGTAGAAGATGCTGTCCAGCCCGGCAGGCAGGACCTCGCCGAGCTTCTCGGTGAGTTCGAGGAGGGGCTTGTGCATCACGGTGGTGTATTGCGCGTGGACGATCTTGCCCACCTGTTCACGGGCTGCGGCAACAACGTCGGGGTGGCAGTGGCCGGTGCTGGTTACGCCGATCCCGGTGGTGAAGTCGAGGTATTGCTTGCCGTCCGTGGCATGGATCCAGCTGCCGGCGGCGTGGTCAACAATGACCGAGGTGGCCTGCTTGAGCAGGGGGCTGAGGGTTGCCATGGTGTATCCGTTCGTAGCTGGTACCGATTAGGATGCGCCGAAGCGCTGCGGCCGGACGAAATCCAGGCCGTCAAACATTTGCTTGCCCAGCGCTTCGTGGGCGGCGATTTCTCCGAACCCGGACGCCATTTTGAAGCCGGCGCCGGAGAAGCCTGTGGCGCAGTAGATCCTGCCTGTTCCTCCGAGTTGCCCCAGCAGGGGGTGGTTGTCGGAGGTGTGGAGATCCGGGTAGGCATCTGAACGGACGATGTTCGGGTAGAGGCCGGGGAAAAATTCCGTCACCGTTTCGGTGGTTTCCGTGATTTCAGCGGCCGTCAGTTCCCGTAGCAGGGAGTCAGCGCTGGCTGCCGGAGAGGACCTGCCGTCCAGGGTGGCCTTCACCGTGACGCCGTCTACGCTGGGCGCTCCGTACATGCTTCGTTCCCCGGAAATCCTGATAAAGACGGGGAATCGGTCAGGTGCAAAGGCGGCGGCATCCTTGGCCACGAACCAGGTGAGGTAGCTACGGTGGGGGGCACTGGCCGCACGCAGTGCTTCCGGCATCAGCTCCCGGGACCAGGCGCCGGAAGCGATGATGGCGGACTCGAAGGTCCATGACTGGGCGCCCGAGGTGATCAGCACGCAATCGGCCGTTTCCTCGATGCTGTCGATGGGCGTGTTGGCCATGACGGTGGCGCCGTTGGCCCGCGCGGCGGCCACTGCGGCCGTCACTGCACGGTCGGTGCGGAGGGCGCCGGCGTTGGGGTCGAAGACTGCCGCATCATCGGATCTGAGGTTGTGCTGCGGGTAGCGTTCAGCCATCTCCTGACGGCTCAGGAGCTGGTGTGCTGAGCCGTTGTGTTTTGTGGTCTCGAGCAGAGCGGTCAGGTAGGGTCCGTCTGCCGTCCCGATCGAGAGGCCTCCGCAGCGGAGCAGGATTTGCTGCCCCGCTTCGGCTTCCAGTTCACGCCACAGCGTCTGGGACCGCTGCATGATGGGGTAATAGCCCGGGTCTCCGCGATAGAGCATGCGGAACAGCCGGGTGTCGCCGCCCACCCCGCTGCGCGCGTGCCCTGGTGATGCTGTTTCGAATCCCACCACGGAGCCGGACAGTCGCGAGGCCTGCCACAGGGCCATGCTGCCGATGCTTCCGAGGCCGACGACGGCGAGTTTCCCGTCCATGCTCACAGCACCTTTTGCAGGAAGGACTTTGTCCGGGTTTCCTGGGGGTTGGCCAGGACTTCCCGTGCGTCGCCTCGTTCCACCACGCAGCCGTCGTCCATAAAGATCAGGGAGTCGGCCACTTCGCGGGCGAAGCCCATCTCGTGGGTCACCACCACCATGGTCATTCCTTTCTTGGCCAGCCCCTGCATCACGGCGAGTACTTCGCCCACTTTTTCGGGGTCCAGTGCGCTGGTGGGTTCGTCGAAAAGCATGATCTGCGGATCCATGGCCAGCGCCCGGGCGATGGCCACGCGCTGCTGCTGTCCGCCGGAGAGCTGGGCCGGGTAGTAGTCTCCGAAACCGCTGAGTCCGACGTCGGCGAGCAGCTCGTGCGCACGCCTGCCAGCTGCCGCCTTGTCGCCCTTCTTGACGAGCACGGGCCCGGCGGTGATGTTTTGGTGGGCGGTCATGTTGGGGAAGAGGTTGAACTGCTGGAACACCATGCCAATGCGGGTCCGCTGTTCTGCCAGTTTCCTGCGGCTCACCGCGTGGTAGGCGTGTTCGGTTTCGTAGTAGCCGAAGTCCTCGCCGTTCATTTTCAAGATTCCGGAATCCACCGTTTCGAGCCCGTTCATGCAGCGGAGCAATGTTGACTTGCCGGAGCCGCTGGGCCCGATGATGCAGCAGATCTCGCCGCTGGCGATCTCCAGGTCGATGTTCTTGAGGACTTTTTTGGTGCCGAAGGATTTGTGGATTCCCCGCGCCAGCACCGTGCCGTCACACGCGACGGCATCCTGGCCGGCCAGTGTCATGCTGTTGGTCATCGCGCTATTCCTTCCGGAGTGGTGAGAAGCTTCCGCGCCTTGCGGGGCACCGTGGCCGCCGACCTGTTGTATTTCTTTTCCAGCAGGGACTGCGGGTGGCTCAGCACCAGGGTCATCACCAGGTACCAGAGGCTCGCCACGATCAGTAGCGGGATGGTCTGGTAGTTCCGGGCGTAGATCAACTGTGCGCTCTGCAGGAGTTCAGCAACGCCCAGGACACTGACCAGGGAGGTTTCCTTGAACATGCCGATCACCTGGTTGCCGGTGGCCGGAATGATCGAGGGCATAGCCTGCGGGATGATGATTTTCCGCATCTTGGTGAAGCTGCTCATGCCCAGCGAGTCCGCCGCCTCGAGCTGGCCCTTGCCAACGGAGGAGAAACCTCCGCGAATGATCTCGGCCATATAGGCGGCCTCGTTCAGGGTGAGCCCGATGATGGCAGCAGTGATCGGGGCCATCAGGGCATTGACGTCCACGGCCTGCTGGATGTTGGTGAACGGGATGCCGATGGTGAGGTTGGGATAGAGCGCTGCGATGTTGAACCAGAAAATCAGCTGGACCAGGACCGGGGTGCCCCTGAAAAAGGTGATGTACACCCCGGCCGCGGCCGCGATCGGCTTGATTTGTGATGAGCGCAAGATGGCCAGGGCAAGCCCCAGGAGTGTTCCGAGTGCCATGCTGACCACAGTGAGCACGATGGTGAGTGCCAGGCCGCGGAGGATGCTCTCCTGTGTGAAGTACCGGGCCACCACGTCCCACTTGAAGTTGGGGTTGGTGGCCACGGAGAAGAGAATTCCCGCTGCCAGCAGGATGCACACGCACCATGCCGTGTACTCGAAGGCGCTTCTGCGCTGGAGCCGCGGTTTAAGGATCCCGTCGGGATGGCTCATTGTTGTCTCATTTCCTTCGGAAACCAGGGACTGCATTGGCCGGTCCTGCTAGTTCAGCTTGGCTTCGGTGATGCCCCCGTTGGTGAGTCCCCAGTTGCTGAGTGACTTCTTGTATTCCGGGCTGTCCAGGACGTCCTGGATGGCTTTCTGCAGTGCAGGGGTCAGGGCGGATCCCTTCTTCAGGCCCACGGATACGGTGTCCACGGACCGGGTGTCCACCTGCGGTGTCAGGACCTGGAAGGTGTTCGGCTGCTGCTTGTCAGCCCACGCCAGGGCCGTGGTGTCATAGAAGACGCCGTCAACGCGCTTGGACGCCAGCTGGGTCAGGGCATCCTGGATGTTGGGCAGGGTCACTCCATTGATGGCCGGCTTGCCTTTGGAGGTGCAGGTCCATTCAGAGACGTTGGGCAGGTGGACCAGCTGGGCGTTGGAGCCCTTGGTGACGGCGATGTTCTTGCCGCACATGTCGTCGTTGCTGATATTCAGCGGATTGCCCGCGCTGACGGCCACGGAGACGCCGTCGCTGAAGTAGTCGACCATGTCCAGGACCTTCAGCCGCTCGGTGGAGGCGGACATGGTGGTGGCAGTGAAGTCATACCGGCCTGCGTCGATGCCCGGGATGATGGTGTCGAAAGCCGTGTTTTCGAACTTCAGCTTGAGTCCGAGCTTCTTGGCCACCAGCCGTGCAATATCGGGGTTGAGTCCGATCGGGGTGGTGTTGTCATCGGCAAGGAAGGTGGTGGGCGGGTAGTGCAGGTCCATGGCGACAGTCAGTTCTCCCTTGTCCTTGATGGCCTGGGGAAGCAGCTTCGTTGCTGCCTCATCGGGCTGGACGCCTTCGGAGATGTCGGTGGTGTTTGCCGTCTTTGAGTTGTCCGGTGATGATGTGCTGGCGGTGGTGGTTCCGCCACAGCCGCTGAGGGCGACCAGGACGGCGAGGCCGGCAGCGGCAGTCTGTACTTTATTTCTGGCCTTCATGTTGCTTCCCTTCAAATGGCTTCAGGGCGGATCGCGCTGAAGCGGGTGCAGTAGCGGCCCAGCTGTCCGGGCGGGGAACCTGCGGACGGTGCCGGGCTGGCGCTGGCGAAAGTTGTACGGGTGGATGCGTTGGGTTCCGGATACTCGCTGCATCTACCGGCAATGCAATCATGCAGATTGCAGATTGTCGACAATTTGCCTGAAAAAGTGTGAATGTTTTTGTGAACGGCGTCACAGAGTAATTCCTCCCCCGGAACTGTTGACAATCTACAATTTCCAGCCCTAGAGTCGGAGCCGTCGGAGCCCCAACGAACGCCACGGGTTCCCCAATGGACGTGCTATTCCCATCCCGCCACCGGCCTGACACTGGCCGCCTGGCACCCCTCTTGTGAACGGACGAACGATGGCTAACACCGAATTCCGGCCCGAGTACATCTCCTTCGATTGCTACGGCACCCTGATCAACTACCAGATCGAGCCCACCACCCGGCATCTGCTGCAGGGCCGTGTCCCTGAGGAGCAGATGCCGGCCTTTATGCGGGACTTCCGCAACTACCGGTACGACCAGGTTTGCGGGGAGTACTACGCGTATGAGCAGGTCCTCCAGGACGCCTATGACCGCGTCTGCACCAAATGGGGCCTGGAGCGCACAGCCGACGCCGGAAAGCAGCTCGGCGATGCCGTCCGAAGCTGGGGCGCCCACGATGACGTACCGGCACCCCTGAAGACCATGGGGGAAAACTTCAAACTGGTGATCCTCTCCAACGCGGACACCAGCTTCCTCGACATCAGTGTTCCCCGTCTCGGCGCTGATTTCCACGCCGTCTACACGGCTGAACAGGCCGGCTTCTACAAGCCGCGCTACGGAGCCTTTGAGTACATGCTGGGGGAGCTCAACGCGGCGCCCGAAGACGTACTGCACGTTTCCTCGCACACCCGCTACGACCTCATGCCGGCCTATGACCTCGGCTTCACCAACACGGTCATGCTGGACCGCGGCTACGATCCGCACAGCCCGGCGTACAACTACACCACGGTCAACTCGCTGGACGAGCTCAACAAGCTCCTCGGCCTCTAAGACTTCCGGCAACCGAAAGGCCAACCAACCGTGAAACTCACTCCCTACTGGCTGGACACCGCGGAACCGTCAGGAGACTACCGCCGCAATCCCGTCCCGGACTCAGTGGACGTGGCCATCATCGGAGCAGGATTCACCGGCCTTTCCGCGGCCCTCGAATTCAGCAAGCAGGGGGCCAGCGTGGCCGTCCTGGAACGGCACACCGTGGGCTGGGGCGCGTCCGGCCGCAACGGAGGCATGGCAACCACCGGGCTGGCGATCGGATTCAACACCGCGGTCAAACGCTACGGCGGTACCCGTGCGGTGGAAATGTTCCGGGAGTACAACGACGCCATCGACACCATCGAAAAGCTGGTGCACGACAACGCCATTGACTGCGACTACAAGCGGCACGGCAAGCTTTCGCTCGCCTTTCACCCGTCCCACTACGAGGGCATGCTGAAATCCCAGGAGCAGCTGGCGGACCTGGCCGACTACCACGTCACCACCATCCCCAAGTCGGAGATCCACAGCGAGATCGGCACGGATTTCTACCATGGCGCCATGCTGGACCCCCTCGGTGCGGGGCTCCATGTGGGTAAGTTCGTCCACGGGCTCGCCCGTGCCGCGGCCGACGCCGGCGCACACCTTTGCGAGGACGCTGCGGTTACGGAGCTGAAGAAGGTCTCCGGCACGGTCCACGATGTCCACACCACCCGGGGGATTGTCCGAGCCAAACAGGTTTTGGTTGCCACCAGCGGCTACACGGGCCCGGTGACGCCGTGGCTGCAGCGCCGGGTGATCCCGGTGGGCAGCTTCATCATCGTCACGGAGCCGCTGCCGGAGGACTTGGTCAACCGGATCCTGCCCAACAGGCGCCAGGCCTCGGACAGCAAGATGCTCACGTACTACTTCAGGATCACCCCGGACAACCGCCTGCTGTTCGGCGGCAGGGCAAGGTTCGCGCTCTCCAGCCCGGACTCGGATGTCAAAAGCGGTGAGATCCTCCGGAAGGCCATGTTGGAGCTGTTCCCGTACCTTTCCACAGCGAAGGTGGACTACACGTGGGGCGGGCTGGTGGATCTGTCCATGGACCAGATGGTGCACGCGGGCCAGCATGACGGGCTCTTCTACTCGCTCTGCTACAGCGGCCATGGTGTCCAGATGGCCGCGCACATGGGCAAGAAGATGGCCAGCTACATGGGCGGAGACAGGTCCGCGAATGTCTGGGAGGGCCTGAAGAACCCGCCAGTGCCCGGCCACTTCGGCCCGCCCTGGTTCCTGCCCTTCATCGGCGGAGCGGCAAAAATCATCGACCGGATCAGCTAAGGAACCCTATGCCCGCCTACCTCAGCACCGTCGACCAAGACCAGCACATAAGCCGGAAGCTGTCCGCCGTGGAGGACCTCCCGGGCGGCGCTTTCCTGGAGGGCAGCTGGCAGCCCGCGGACCGGGCACAGGAGGTGCGCAACCCTGAGGACGGAGCCCTGCTGGGCTGCGTGTCCACTTCGACGCCGGTGGATGTCACCCGGGCAGTTGCCTACATCAGGGCCAACCTCACACAGGAGTGGCCGCTGCGATCGCGCCGGGAGGCCCTGGAGAAGGCAGCGCGACTGCTGGCCCGAGCATCGGCACGGTTCGCTGCGCTCATCGCTTCCGAAAGCAGCAAGACCATCAGGGAAGCCGAACGTGAAGTGCAGCGCTGTACCGAGACGCTGAGGCTCTCGGCAGCGGCTGCCAGCGTATTGAGCGGTGAAACGCTGAATTTTGAAGACAGCCCCGGAGGCGGGAACAAGATCGGCTGGTACAGCCGTAAACCCGTAGGAGTGGTCGCGGCGGTCACGCCCTTCAACGATCCACTGAACCTGGTGGCACACAAGCTGGGCCCTGCCCTCATCGGCGGGAACGGCGTCGTTCTTAAACCGTCCGGACGTACCCCGTTGACCGCCCTGGCATTCGTGCAGCTGCTGCTGGAGGCCGGTGTCCCGGCCGAAAGGCTGGCGGTGGTGGCGGGCGGACCGGGTGTGGCGGAAGCCCTGGTCACGGATCCCGGGATCGACCTGATCTCCTTCACGGGTGGCCCCGGGACGGCGGAGCGCATCGCCGCTGCCGCTGGTGCGCGGAAGATTGTGTCGGAGCTGGGCGGCAACAACGCCACGATCGTCTGCGCGGACGCGGATGTGGCCCATGCCGCGCAGGCCATCGTGGCGGGTGCGTTCGGCGTGGCAGGCCAGAACTGCCTGTCGGTACAGCGCGTCTATGCCGAGGAATCGGTGTATCAAGAGCTGGTGCGCCGCGTCACGGCCGGCACGCAGGGGCTGAAGTGCGGGCCCAAGTTGGACAGGGCAACGGACGTGGGGCCGCTGATCTCAGAGGCCGAAGCGGAACGCGTGGAAGCCTGGGTGGATGAAGCCAGGGCCGCCGGCGCCTCCGTCCGCACCGGCGGAACACGGCGGAACGCCCACTATGAACCCACAGTCCTCACTGACGTTCCAACGCACTGCCGCGTAATCCGGGATGAGGTGTTCGGCCCCGTCGTCAGCATCCTCCCGTTCCGCGAGGTGGGGGAGGCCGTCCGTGCGGCCAACAACACCGAATACGGACTGCAGGCCGGCGTCTTCACCCGGTCAGTGGAGCAGGCCATGGCAATTGCCGAGAAGCTGGAGGTGGGCGCAGTGGTGATCAACGAAACCAGCGATGTCCGGATCGACTCCATGCCATTTGGCGGCTTCAAGAAATCCGGCGTCGGCCGGGAGGGCGTCCGGTACGCCGTCCTGGAAATGACAGAGCCCAAGAGCACCATCATCAACCTCCCGGAGCGCATACTATGACCACCAGCCACAGCATCGCAGTCATTGCCGGCGACGGGATCGGCCAGGAGGTGGTGCCGGCAGCCATCGAATGCCTGGAAAAGATCGCCGGGATCCACGGACTGGACTTCGACTTTGTGCCGTTCGACTGGGGCTCGGAGTACTACCTGCGGCACGGGCGGATGATGCCCGTTGACGGCCTGGACCAGCTGGCCGGGTATGAGGCCATCTTCCTGGGCGCCGTGGGTTCCCCGGACATCCCGGACGCCGAGACACTCTGGGGGCTGCTGATTCCCATCCGTCGGGAATTCCAGCAGTACATCAACCTCCGCCCGGTCAAGACGCTCGACGGCGTCGCGTCGCCGCTGGCCTCGAGCGAACAGATCGATCTCCTGATCGTGCGGGAGAACAATGAGGGCGAGTACTCCGAGGTCGGCGGCCGGATGTTCCGGGGCCTGCCGCAGGAGAGCGCTGTGCAGGAAACGGTCTTCACCAGGATGGGGATCACGCGGGCCGCCCATTATGCCGCCCGGTTGGCGTCCTCCCGGCGGGGAAAGCTGACCTCCGCCACCAAGAGCAACGGCATCATCCACACCATGCCGTTCTGGGATGAGGTGGTGGCGGAAACCGTGGCTGAATACCCGGACGTGGTGCTCAGTTCTGAGCTAGTGGATGCGCTGGCCGCCCACGTGGTCCTCAAGCCGTGGACCTTGGACGTCATTGTCGCGTCCAACCTGTTCGGTGACATCCTCTCGGACCTGGGCAGCGCCGTCACCGGCTCCATTGGTTTGGCGCCCAGCGCCAACCTCAACCCCGAGCGGCGCTTTCCCTCGCTCTTCGAACCAGTGCATGGCTCGGCCCCTGACATTGCCGGGAAGGGGATCGCCAATCCGGTGGGGCAGATCTGGTCCGGCGTGATGATGCTGGACCATTTGGGCCATCCGGCCGCAGCGAGGCACCTGCAGTTGGCCTTTGAAGCGGCGCTGCGCAACGGGGCGGGCACCCGGGACGTGGGCGGCACGGCCTCCACGGCGGAGTTCATCAAGGCCGTCCTGGAGGCCATTGACATACTGCCACACGACGGCCCGGCGTGACGGACCGGCAGCAGGAGAGGGTCGCCCTGGTCACAGGTGCCAACCGGGGCCTCGGGCTGGAGATCGCCCGCCAGCTCGCCGAGCGCGGCCACCATGTGCTTATGGGCGCCAGAACGAGGGACAGCGGCGAACGGGCGGCGCAGCACTTGAGGGACCTGGGCTGCAGCGCCGCGGCCGTCAAACTGGATGTCACGGACGGCCGCTCCATCAGGGATGCCGTGTCCGCTGCCATCCAGGAGCACGGCAGCATCGAAGTGCTGGTGAACAATGCCGGCATAGCTCTTGACGGTCCGGACCATCGGCCATCGGATCCACGGTTCGAAACGGTGCGGACCAGCCTGGACACCAACCTGTTCGGCGCGTGGGAGTGTGTCCGCGCTGTGCTGCCTTCCATGCGGGCCCAGGGCTACGGGCGGATCGTGAACATGTCCAGCAACATGGCATCTCTGACGCTGACCGAGGATGACGAGTCGCCGGCGTACCGCATCTCCAAGGCGGCCCTGAACATGCTGACTGTCCTGCTGGCGGCAGAGGTCCGTGGGGAGGGGATCCTGGTGAATGCCGCATCTCCCGGATACACCCGCACGGACATGAGCCCGAAGGCCACCCGCACGGTGGAGCGTGGTGCCGATACCCCGGTGTGGCTTGCCACGCTGCCCCCGGATGGTCCATCAGGAGGCTACTTCTATGAAAGGAACCAACTGCCATGGTGAGCGGACCCCACCTGCCCGGGCCTCCCAGCGGGATCGAGACACCGGCCGTCTTCATCGACCTCTGTGTCATCGACGCCAACATTCACCGGATGCAAAACGCGATCTCCGGCAGGGGCCTCACTCTCCGGCCGCATGTGAAGTCCCACAAGTCGGTCAATCTGGCCAGGCGCCAGTTGGCGGCTGGTGCGGTGGGGATTACCGTGTCCAGCGTGGGTGAAGCCGAGGTCTTCGCGGAAGCCGGTTTCGACGACATCTTCCTCGCGTACACCATCTGGGCAGGCGTGGGGCGGCGCGCCAAACGGATCCTGGAACTGCACCGCAGGGTGCCGCGCTTTTCCATCGGGGTTGACTCGGTGGCCGCAGCGCAGCAATTGGCCCTGGCCGCCGTCGGCTCCGAGCGCCCGCTTCGGGTCCTGGTGGAGATCGACAGTGGAGCGCGCCGCTCGGGAGTCCGGCCCGGTGAGGCTGGCGACCTGGCGGCAGCCTGCCTGGAACTGGGCCTGGAAGTTGCCGGCATCTTCACGTATCCCGGACACGCGGGAAAGTCCAAAGAGGCGCGCGCCGGGGGAGCAGCCGACGAGGTACGGGCCGCCGAAGCGGCCATCGCTTCTTTCGCGGTGCACGGTATTCCCGCGGAGACTGTCAGCGGCGGGTCCACCCCCACTGCCCTGCTCTCCTCACGTGCTCCGATGACGGAGGCGCGTCCTGGAGAGTACATCTTCAACGACGCCGACAACGTGCGGATGGGCACCTGCGGCGGTCTGGAGGACGTGGGCCTCCTGGTGGCCACCACGGTGGTCAGTACCACCGTGGACGGCCAGGTGATCATCGACGCCGGAACCAAGACCCTTGGCCGGGAAGGCAATCCCGAGAAGGGTTTCGGGCTGGTCCCGTCCATTCCCGGCAGCGTGCTGAGGTTGCTCAATGAGCACCACGGCTACCTTTCAATTCCCGACGGCGTTCCGCGCCCGCCCGTGGGGGAAGTCTTGACACTGGTGCCGAACCACGCGTGCCCGGTGGCAAACCTCTTCGACGAATACGTGGTGGTGAACGGCGGGTCCGCCCCGGAGCGGTGGCCGGTGGACGCACGCGGCCACCTGTCCTGAACCTGACCAACGGACCCAGCCAACAGCGGCGTCTCCAACCAAAACAGCAGATTGGAACCCAATGCCCAAGCTGATCCCTTCCCTCGATGGTGTCCAGCCCGGACATGAGTCCTACTCCCAAGTTGTGGAAGCCGGTGGCCTTGTCTTCCTGGCGGGCCAGGTAGGCAGCGTGGGAGGCCGTCCCGAAACATATCCTGCAGATTTTGAAGCGGAAGTCCGCGCCACCTTCGCCACCGTTGAAGGTCTCCTAGACTCGGTGGGCCTTGGGCTGGATTCCGTGGTGCGGTGCGTCGTGTACCTGACAGATTTGGGGGAGTTTGCAATTATGGACAAAATCTTCCGCGAAGTCTTCCCCGTGGATCCACCGGTGCGCGCCACCGTGGGTGTTGCTGCCCTGGCGCGTGACTGCCGGTTTGAAGTGGATGTCACCGCGAGCCGCTGACGCTCCTGCCGTGTCCGCGTCTCGAGGCGGGCGTCAGTATGTCGGCGTGCTGAGCGAAGCCTCGGCCCAGTAAGGTGCGCTGGCGCTGGCCGCCTGAGAGGCTGTGCAACTGCCGGCCCTCGTAGCCTGAGAGCCCGACACGATTGATGCATCCGTCAATAACCCATTGGTCGTTTTGAGTAGAGGCCCCAGAAGCCCCCTGCGGGCCGACCTGCCCATTAGAGGGGGCGAAGAAATCATGTCCAGGCCTGCAAGCCATCGACAGCCCTCTGCGCCGCCCCCGGGTGGAGGCACTGAGATTCCGGGGGTTTTTCTGTCTTCCCACTGTCAGTCATCGCTTCCTTTGTGCTTGTCGTCGCCGGGCTCCTTTTCGCCGTGTCCGCCGTGGTCGTCGCCGGGTTCGATGGAACGGGCGGGTGATGGGGCCGGGGCGGGGACCGCGGCGTGGTCATCGCCCGGTTCGCTGGAACGGGCGGGCGATGGGACAGGGGAGGGGACGCCGCGCCGGTCCTGGGTGGCGGACGGACTCGGCGAGGATGCCGGGCTGCGGTCCTCGACGGGCGGCGTGCCGGCCGTGGAGGTGGGGGAGGAGGAATCGGCGGTAGTGGAGTTCTGCGGCAGAAGGACGCTGTTCGCGGGATTCGTTGTCCCGGCCGGTGAGCCGTTCAGGGTCGATACGTTCACCGCGAGGGCCGCGGATCCGGTGAGGAGGATGCCGGCTGCAGTGAGGACGAGGACTGATTTCGTTTTCATGTCTCCACCCTAGGAATTCGCCGGAAAGGACGGGTCTTGGGGAAATCCAAGACTTGTCCAAGTTTGGGCTCCCGAACGGCAAAGTCGCGTGGATTGCGCCGCGATTCGCGGCGGGCGGGAACATAATCAGGTATGCAGATCCTGGTAGTGGAGGATGACGAATCAGTTGCCGCCGGAGTTCTCGACGGGCTGGGCCGCGCCGGCTTCGGGGCCAGCCACGTCGGAACGGGCGGCCAGGCCCTGGATGTGGTCCGCGCGTCGGGTCCGGATTTCGTCCTTTTGGACCTGGGGCTGCCGGACATGGACGGAACTGATGTGTGCCGCGCCATTCGCGCGCTGACCTCGATTCCGATCATCGTAGTCAGTGCCCGGGATGAAGAGATCGACCGGGTGCTGGCGCTGGAACTGGGCGCCGATGACTATCTGGTCAAGCCGTTCGGGATGCGGGAACTCATCGCCAGGATCCGGGCGGTGGCGCGCCGCTCCGAAGAACGGCTCCCGGACAGCCGGCCAGGGACGGAGATCAGCAGGACCATCGGCGGGCTGAGCATTGACCAGCGCTCGCGCCGCGTGTTCCTGGACGGGGCCGAGGTTTATCTGACGGCTAAGGAGTTCGAACTCCTGTATTTCCTGGCCGCGGACCCCGGCGCGGTGTTCGAACGCCGGGAAATCCTGCGCGCGGTGTGGGACGGCGACTGGTACGGCACCACGAAGACCGTGGACGCCCACATCGCCGGGATCCGCAAGAAGCTCGGTGATCCCCGCTGGATCGAGGCCGTCCGCGGCGTCGGGTTCAGGCTCGGGGTGCCTGGATGAGATGGAGGCTGATCGGCGCTTTCATGCTCATCACCTTGCTGGTGGTCCTCGTCCAGGACATTCCGCTGGGGAACTATCTGGTCCGCGTTGAGCGGGAGCGCCTCACCACGTCCCTTGAGCGCGACGCGTTTCTCCTGGCCGGCAGGGCCGGCGACGCCTTGAAAGCCGGCGGCCCGCTGCCCCCGGACGTCGCCGCCGACGTGCGCCGGTACGGGGAGGCGGGCGGGGCCCGTGTGGTGATCGTCGACGCCGCCGGGACGGCCGTGGCGACCTCCGACGACGATCAGGCAGCCACCGGTTCGCCCTACAGTTCGCGGCCGGAAATTGCCTCCGCGCTGACCGGACAGATCAATGCCGGCCAGCGGTATTCCCAGACGTTGGGCCTGGATCTGCTCTACGTCGCCGTCCCGGTCCTCAGCGGCGAGAAGATTTTCGGCGTCGTCCGGCTGACGTACCCGGCATCGGTGGTGGCCGAGCAGGTGAACGGCCAGCTGCGGACCATCTGGACCGTCGCCGGAACCACGGTACTGCTCGCCGGCATCCTGGCCTACGTCATGGCCGGCGCCGTGACCAGGAGACTCCAGAGGCTGCGGGACGCCACGGAACTGCTCGCCGACGGGAACCTGGACACCCGTACCGACGAAGGGGGTGCCCCCGAGATCAAAGCCCTCGCGGGTTCCTTCAACCGCATGGCGGACCGGCTGAAACACCTGCTCGAGCAACAACGGGGCTTCGCCTCCGATGCCTCCCACCAGCTCCGCACCCCGCTGACGGGGCTGCGGCTCAGGCTCGAGAACGCTCACGACACGATCCCTGCCGACCCGGAGGCGGGCCGGACCATGGTGGCCGCGTCGCTGGAGGAGACCTACCGGCTGCAGCGCATCATCGACGGACTGCTGGTGCTCAGCAAAGCCGAAGGCAGCCCCGCCGCGCCGGTCACCACGGACCTAGTCCAGACAGCCAAGGCGCGCAAGGAACAATGGGAGGCCCTCGCGGAGGAGACGGGCGTGCGCCTAAGCCTGGACGGCCCGCCGGCCGCGTACATCTTGGTCCTGCCTGGGGCCGCCGAGCAAATCATCGACAATCTGATCGACAACGCCCTGGCCGTCGCGCCGCCGGGATCGCTGATCCAGCTGGTGGTCTCCCACGGTGAACAGCCAGGCACCGTCGAACTGCACATTTTGGACGAAGGCCCGGGACTCTCGCCCGAGGACTGCGACCGGGCATTTGGCCGCTTCTGGCGCGGCACCAACGGCGGCGAGGGCAGCGGCCTCGGCTTGTCCATCGTGCACCAACTGGCCCGGGCCAGCGGGGCAGAAGCATCACTCACCCCCAGGACCTCCGGACCCGCAGCGGGCACCACCGGCCTGGACGCCTGCGTGCACTTCAGATCCGCCCAAAAATGACCAACTCTTCGCCGATGGCGTTCATCGTCGAAGGCAAGGGATGGTCTCTTCAAGCCCGCCACGGTGTAGCCTCACCGTAGCTTTGCAGCATCTGACGGTTGGGGATATCAGTGGACCTTCTTGGCACCATCATGGCCCCGTTCAAATGGCTGGTGTCAGCCATGATGGCGGGCTTCCATGACGGACTCAGCGCCATCGGCATGCCGGCGGCCAGCGGCTGGACGTGGACGCTGTCCATCATCGGGCTCGTGCTGGTCATCCGCGCCGCCCTGATCCCGGTGTTTCTCAAGCAGGTCAACGTCCAGCAGCGCATGAGGCGGTTGCAGCCGGACCTGAAGAAGCTCCAGGACAAGTACAGGGGCAAGACCGATCCGCTCTCCCGCCAGGCCATGGCGCAGGAACAGATGGCCCTCTACAAGGCGCACGGCACCAACCCGTTCTCGGCCTGCCTGCCCATGCTGATCCAGATGCCCTTCTTCTTCGCGCTGTTCCAGGTGCTGTCCGGCATCAGCGCCGCGGCCGGCCAGGGCGGAGGTATCGGGGCGATGAGCGCCGAGCAGGTTGTGCAGTTCGACCAGTCCACGATTTTCGGTGCCCCGCTCTCGGCCTCGCTGCTCCACGGCGCCGGCGGCAGTCAACTCTCGGTGTGGGTCCTCTCCGTTGTGATGATCCTGGCCATGACGGCCTCGCAGCTCATCACGCAGAGGCAGATCATGGCCAGGGGTTTGTCCGCCGAGACTGTGGCGACTCCGCTTATGGCCCAGCAAAAAGTGCTGTTGTACAGCCTGCCGGTCGTCTTCGGCGTGGGCGGGATCGTGTTCCCGATCGGCGTCCTGATCTACTGGACCACCACCAACCTGTGGACCATGGGGCAGCAGTTCGCTGTCCGGTGGGACAGAATAGGTCCATGACGCGCATCGCAATCATCGGCGGCCACGGCAAGGTGGCTTTGGAACTGTCCAGGATCCTCGCAGCGGAAGGGCACGGGGTCACCTCCTTCATCCGCAACCCGGACCATGCGGCCGACGTCGCGGCCACCGGCGCCACGCCGGCGCTGCTGGATGTGGAGAACTCGACGACGGCGCAGATCGCCGGAGCCCTCCGCGGACACGACGCCCTGGTGTGGTCTGCCGGGGCCGGCGGCGGCAGCTCCGAGCGGACCTACGCCGTGGACCGCGACGCCGCGATCCGTTCGATGGACGCCGCGGCGGAAGCGGGCGTCAGCAGGTACGTCATGGTGTCCTATTTCGGCGCGGGACCGGACCACGGGGTCCCCGCGGACAACGGCTTCTTCGCCTACGCCGAGGCCAAGGCCGCTGCGGACACCTACCTGCGCGGCTCGGGCCTGGACTGGACCGTCCTGGGGCCCGGCACGCTGACCGCAGGACCCGGCAACGGGATGATCGACGTCGACCCCGCGGACACGTCGGACGGCACCGAAACCGCCCGCGCCAACGTCGCCCTGGTGGCGGCGGCGGTCCTCGGGCTGCCGGGCACGATCGGGCGCACCATTGAGTTCCGGGACGGCACGCTCCCGCTCGCGGCAGCACTGGAACCGTTGGACTGACCCTGTGGGCTAGGCCCGCTGGACTCGACCCGTCAGGCCGGGGTGGGCAGGGCCAGCTCCAGGGCATTCGCCTCGACGTAGTCCAGGGCGTGTCGGACCGCCCCCGCCGTGACGATCGCGTCGCCCAGCGGTGAGACCGTCACCCGCGGGGGAGTCGCGGTGAAGCGGGGGAGCAGCGCTGTGATGCCCGGCAGGAGCGCGCCGGCGGACTCGGCGACGGCGCCGCCGATCACCACCTGCTCGGGGTTGATCAGGCTCGCGATCGAGGCGATGACCCGCGCCATGCGCTCCGAAATCCGGTCCAGGATCGCCAATGCCGCAGAATCTCCGGCCGCCGCGTCCGAGAAGACCCGCGGTGCGCTGGCGGGACCACCGGCGGAGGGTCCGCCGCCTGCCGCGGACCACTGCCTGACGAGAGCCGCGATGCCGTCGCTGGAGCCCACGCCCTCCACCATGTCCAGATAGCCCATCTCGCCGGCGGCCCCGCCGCGGCCGTGGAGCAGGCGTCCGGATTCCATCACGCCGGCGCCCAGGCGTTCGCCCGCCAGGAGCACCACCAGATCATCCACGCCCACGCCGGACCCGCGCCAGCGCTCACCGAGCGCGGCCAGGTTGGCGTCGTTCTCCAGGAGCACCGTCCAGCCGTGCAGTTCCTTCAGCGCCGAGCGGAGCCCGACGTCGAACAGGCTCCAAAACCGCTGCGTCACCAGAACGTTGCCGTCGCGGTCCACCGGCGCGGCGATCCCGGCGCCGACGGCCAGGACCCTGCCCGGGTCCGCTCCCGCGGCTTCCAGTGCCTGGCGGCAGGCGAGATCGACGACGCCGATCCGCTCCTGCGCGGGGATGTCCGCCGCGCGGAAGCTTCCGCTGGAACGGCCGATCACCGTGCCGCGGAGGTCGGCCACGGCGGCGGTGGTGGTCGCGGCACCGATGTCCAGGCCCAGCACGAAGCCCGCCTCCCGGTTGAAGGCAAAGCGCCGGGCCGGCCGGCCCTTCCGCGGATTGGCGGGGTCGGCGCGGGGCTGGTCCAGCTCCACGATCCAGCCCCGGCTGATCAGGTCCTCGCAGACGGCAATCACCGAGGCCCGGGTCAGTCCGGTCAGCGCCATCAGCTCGGTTCCGGTGGCAACATCGGCGCCGCGGATGTGGCGGAGCACGGCCTGGGCGTTGACGCGGCGCAGCAGCTGCGGCGTGGCGGCGGCTGCGTGCGGCATCACTTCTTGACCTCTTCTGTCCCCGGACCCATAATTGTTCAGGCAATATATTTAGCTTGTATCTAAATTACCAGAAGCCCTCCCAGACCCGAAGGAACCTCCTTTGACCAACACCGCCACGCTGGCAACCCTGTCCGGTTCCGACCTCGCCGCCGACCCCAACTGGTGGCGCCAGGCCTCGGTGTACCAGATCTACCCGCGGAGCTTTTCGGACTCCAACGGTGACGGCCTGGGCGATATCAAGGGCATCACCGCCAAGGTCCCGTACCTGAAGGAACTCGGGATCGACGCCGTCTGGCTCTCCCCGTTCTACCCCTCGGCGCTGGCCGACGGCGGCTACGACGTCGACGACTACCGCGACGTGGACCCCAAGCTCGGCACCCTGGCGGACTTTGACGAGATGTCCGCCGCGCTGCACGCCGCCGGCATCAAACTCATCGCCGACATCGTCCCCAACCACTCCTCGAACCGGCACGAGTGGTTCCAGGAGGCGTTGGCCTCCCCGCGCGGCTCCGCCGCCCGCGAGCGCTACATCTTCCGCGACGGCCTTGGCGAAAACGGCGAGCTCGCGCCGTCGGACTGGGAGTCCGTCTTCGGCGGCCCCGCCTGGGAGCGCATGACCGAGCCCGACGGCACGCCCGGCCAGTGGTACATGCACATCTTCGCCAAGGAACAGCCGGACCTGAACTGGGCCAACCGCGAAATCCGTGACGACTTCCTCAAGACGCTCCGCTTCTGGTCCGACCGCGGCGTGGACGGCTTCCGCGTCGACGTCGCCCATGCGCTGACCAAGGACCTCACCGAGCCGCTGATCTCCAAGGTGGAGCTCAGCGCCGCCAACACCGGCACGGACGGCTTCCCGGACGGCTCGCACCCGTTCTGGGACCGCGACGAAGTCCACGAGATCTACGCCGAATGGCGCGAGGTGTTCAACGAGTACAACCCGCCGCGCACCGCCGTCGCCGAGGCCTGGGTGCACGCTACCCGCCGCGCCCGCTACGCCAGCCCGGAGGGCCTGGGCCAGGCGTTCAACTTCGACCTCCTGCAGGCGGACTTCGACGCCGGCGAGTTCCGCGAAATCATCGCCCGGAACCTCGCCGAGGCCACGGAATCCGGCGCCTCCTCCACCTGGGTCTTCTCCAACCACGACGTCGTCCGCCACGCCACCCGCTACGGCCTGCCCCAGGGCGGCGGCAGGCACGCCCAGGGCCAGGACGGCAAGGGCTGGCTGCTGGCCGGCGCCCCCGTCGAGGAGCTCGACGTCGAGCTCGGCCTGCGCCGGGCCCGCGCCGCCACCTTGCTGATGCTGGCCCTGCCGGGATCGGCCTACCTGTACCAGGGCGAGGAACTGGGCCTGCAGGAAGTCGCCGAGATCCCCGACGCCGAGCGCCAGGACCCCACCTTCTTCCGGAACAAGGGCGTGGAGATCGGCCGCGACGGCTGCCGCGTGCCGCTGCCGTGGGCACCGGAGGGCACCTCATTCGGCTTCGGCGACGGCGGGGCACACCTGCCCCAGCCGGCCTGGTTCAGCCGCTACGCCGTGGCCGCCCAGGACGGCGTGGAAGGCTCCACCCTCGAGCTCTACCGCAACGCCCTGAAGCTGCGCCGCGAACTGCAGACCTCGGAGGAACTGCAGTGGCAGGAATCCGGCAGCGCCGACGTCCTGCGCTTCAGCCGTCCCGGCGGCTGGCAGACGGTGACCAACTTCGGCGATGCCCCGGTTGACCTGCCGGCCGGCGACGTGCTGGTCAGCAGCGGCCCGCTGGATGGCGGACAGCTGCCGGCCAACACCACCGTCTGGCTGCGGTGAGCCCCGCACCGAAGGACACGTCCGGCACGCCCGCCCAGGACGGGAACCTTCCCCAGGAACTCGTCTACGGCTGCATGGGCCTGGGCGGCAACTGGTCGGCCGAGCCGTACTCGTCCGCGCACGTGGACGAGGCGGCCGCCGCCGTCGATGCCGCCATGAGCGCGGGCATCACGCTCTTTGACCACGCGGACATCTACACCAACGGCAAGGCCGAAGCCGTCTTCGGCGAGGTCCTGGCCCGGACCCCCGGGCTGCGGGAGAAGATCCGGCTGCAGACCAAGTGCGGCATCCGGCTGGGCGAGCAGGGCCTGGAGGCCTACTACGACCTCAGCCGGGACGGCATCCTGGGCCGGGTCAACGAAAGCCTGGCCCGGCTCCGGACGGACTACGTCGACGTGCTCATGCTGCACCGCCCCGATCCCCTGATGGACCCGGCGGAGGTGGCCTCCGCCGTCGGGCAGCTCATGGCCGAGGGCAAGGTGCGGGCCGTGGGCGTGTCCAACATGTCGGGCCCGCAGATCGAGATGCTGCAGGACCGGCTCGAGGTGCCCGTGGTCGGCAACCAGCTCGAAATGAGCCTGCTGAAGCGGGCCTGGCTCGAAAGCACGGTGCTGGTCAACCATGCCGAGGGCACGGACTACAGCTTCCCGCACGGCACCGTGGAGCATTGCGTCCGGAACGGCATCCGGCTGCAGGCGTACGGGTCGCTGGCCCGCGGCCTGTATACCGGGGCGCCCGCGGCCGTGCGGACGCCGGCCGAGGAGGCCGCCACCGCCCTCGTGGCCGCACTGGCCGCCGAGAAGGGGACCACGGGGGAGGCGATCGTGCTGGGCTGGCTCATGAAGCACCCTGCCGGGATTGCGCCCGTGATCGGCACGGCGAACCCGGACAGGATCCTCGCCTGCGCCGGTGCTGCCGAGGCCGCCGCCGCGATGACCCGGGCCGAGTGGTACGGCCTCTGGGTCGCGGCCAGGGGGAGCAACATCCCCTAGCCCGCCCCGTCCCGCCCCACCCAACTAGCTGGCAGCTGAGGCCGTTTTGAGCGCTGAGAACGGCCCCTGCTGCCAGCTAGTTGGGCAGGGACGTGATTTTGGTCGTAATGGTCGCCGCTGAGAACCGGATCGCTTAGCGGCAAGTGCCCCCGGGCGGCTAGCGTAGATGCATGACCTCTATGACCACCGCCGAATCACTTCGGCCCCAACGCAACATCCCGGCCGAAATCGCCCGCTCCTGGCTGCTGGTTAACGCGATGAAGACCGACCTCTTCGACCAGTCCGCCGTCTCCCGGGCCGATGCGATCATCCTCGACATCGAAGACGCGGTGGACCCGTCCCAGAAGGACACCGCCCGCGCCAACGTCGTGAACTGGCTGACCGCCGGCGGCAGCGCGTGGGTCCGGATCAACGACGCCACCAGCCCGTTCTGGGCCGACGACCTTGCCGGCCTGCGCGGCACCCCCGGCCTGCTGGGCATCATGCTGGCCAAAACCGAATCGGCCGACCAAGTCACGGAGAGCTTCCACCGGATGGACGGCAAGACCCCGGTGATCCCCCTGGTCGAGTCCGCTGTCGGGATCGAGGAAGCCAACAACATCGCCAAGGCCCAGGGCGCCTTCCGCCTGGCCTTCGGCTCGGGCGACTTCCGCCGCGACACCGGCATGGCGGCCACCGCGGAAGCCATGGCCTACCCCCGCGCCAAGCTGGTTGTGGCCAGCCGCGTCGGCAACCTGCCCGGCCCCATCGACGGCCCCACCGTCGGTACAAACCACCCGATTCTGCGCGAACAGACCGGCATCACCGTGATGATGGGGATGACCGGGAAGCTCTGCCTCGCAATCGACCAGACGCCGGTCATCAACGAGGTCATCAGCCCCACGCCGTCCGACGTCGCGTGGGCCACGGACTTCATGGCCGACTTCGAAGCCAGCGGCCGCGTCATCCGCGACGGTTCCGACCTGCCGCGCCTGGGCCGCGCCGAAAAGATCATGAAGCTCGCGGTAGCCTTTGGCGTGCAGCCGGCACTGTAGCCGCCCACACCACTTCAGGAGACCCCGTGACCGATACCCGCTATCTGGTTCACGGGGTCTTTTGGGATGGTCCGGCGCCCGTGCCCGCCCCGGGGCCCGGCGGCGTGCCCCCGGTGATGCGCCTGCAGGACCCTGACGGCACCCTCACCGAACTGACGCTCGACGCCGGCACCCGCCTCGGTTTCCGGCTCGCCGCCACGGGGAAACACTGCCTCGGGCACCACCAGGTGCACGGACCCGCGGACAGGGACCACGTCCTGTGCCCCGCCCGGGCTGCCGCAGCCAAGGGCAGCCAGTGCGAGCGGTGCTTTGTGCTGGACGATTCCCGGCTGATCCACGACTTCCACCGCGGCGGCCGGGTCCCGCCGGGCCTGCGGGCGTACCTGATGCAGCCGCACTGGCTATACGTCGCCACCTTCGCCAACGGGGCCAGCAAGGTCGGCACCGCGTCCCACCTGCGCAAATGGAACCGGCTCGCGGAGCAGGGCGCCGTCGTCGCCCGGTACGTTGCCCGCGCCGGGGACGGCCGGGTGGTCCGCCTCCTTGAGGACATGATCACGCGCGACGCCGGGCTGCCGCAGCAGGTCCGCGCGGCCGCCAAGGCGGCTGCGCTCGTCGCCCCGGCAGCCGCCGCCGAACTCGACGCCCTGAACGGGCGGCTGGCGGGGGAGGCCCGGGCCCTGCTCGCCGGAGCCGGCGGGGAGGGCTTCGCGGTGGTGGACGAGCGGTGGCTCCGGCCGGAGCTCTCCGCCAAGGCCTGCGCCCAGGCGGCCCGGCATGCCTACCCCCACGACCTGGGGACCGGGACGCACGGGTTCCGGATCGACTCGCTAAGCGGCAGCATTGCGCTCGCGGGGCTGGATGGCAGCGGACTGGAATTCGTGGTGAACCTGGCGCAGCTCAAGGCCCGGGTGATCGAACTCGGTGACCACGGCTCGGACGTCCCGGCCGTGCAGGAATCCCTGTTCTGAGGCTGAAATCTGAGGCTGAAATCTGAGGCTGAAATTGCCCCGCGACGCGCAAAATACCGGACGCGCCCGTATTCCGGCGTCGCCAGGTAATTTGAGTGTCGCCAGGAATTTTGCGCCGCGCGGCTGTTCCGACGTGCCCGGTAGACTGGCACGGTGCTGAATGAATTCTGGGCCACCGCGTCAACCACCTACAAGGTGCTCGTCTTCAGCGCCATGGGCCTGATCGCCCTCGGCATCGTCCTCAGCGTGGTGGGCAACAGCACCGGCAACCACGCCCTTGCCCTCGCCTCACTGGCGGTGATCGGGCTGGGCCTGATCCTGCACATTGCCGGGCTTGTGGTCCGCGGCCAGGCGATCCGGAAGAACCTCAAGCGCTAGCGGTCGCGTTCCGCACCACATGGCTCCGGGCATGCTCCACGGCGTCCGGAAGGGACGTGAACAGGTGCTTGTGATGCCGCAGTGAGCGGATAACCCCCACGTTGGTCACGAGCTCCAGATGCTGCGGCTGGACGCCCTTCAGCAGGACCGTGACGCCGCGCAGCTCCAGCGCGGAGATCACCTCGACGAGCATATGGGCGCCCGTGGCATCCAGCATCCGCAGCTGGGACAGCCGGATGATGGCCACCTGGACGTCCTTGACCTGGCTGATCTCCTGCAGGACCCGCTCCGCGGCGCCGAAGAACATGGCCCCGTCCAGCCGGAAAATGGCGATGTGCTGGTCTCCCGGGACCGGCGCCCCGGGGATATCCTCGCGTCGGACCCCGCTCAGGGACGCGAACGTCCGCAGGGTGAACACGGCTGCCGCGGCGATCCCGATCTGGATGGCCACAATGAGGTCGAAGGCGACGGTGATGATGGCCGTGATCACGAACACCGCGGCGTCGGCCCGGGTGGACCGGAGGATCGCTGTCACCGTGTGCCGCGAGACCATGCGGGTGGCCGTGACCATGAGGATGCCGGCCAGGGCCGCCAGTGGAATCCTGCCCACGAGCCCCGCCGCCAGGTAGATGATGGCCAGCAGCACCAGGGCGTGCACCACAGCGGAGAGCCGGGTCTTGGCCCCGGAACGGACGTTCACGGCGGTCCGGGCGATCGCACCCGTGGCGGGCATGCCGCCGAAGAATCCTGCGGCGATCGAGGCCAGCCCCTGCCCGGTGAGCTCCCGGTCCGGGCTGTACGGGCCCGACGGACGGCCGTCGGGACCTACCATGCCGGCGGCCACCCGGGCCGAGAGCAGGGATTCGATGGCGGCGAGCGTCGCGATGGAGACAGCAGGCATCAGCAGTCCGCCCAGTGTGGCCGGATCCGCAAAAGGCATGGAGGGCGCCGGCAGGGAGTGCGGAAGTGCGCCGATCCGGGGTATGTCCAGCGCCAGCAGCTCTGACGCCACGGTGGTGAGCAATACCGCGATCAGGCTCGCGGGCAGGGACTTGTTGAGCCTGGGCAGCAGGTACATCAGAGCCGCGACGCATGCTACCACGGCGAGGGTCTGCAGCACGGTCGGCATGGTGGCCTGCGACGCGCTCTCGATGGCGGCCAGGAGTGTGTTGTGGCCCGGCGTTCCCGCGGTGCCCGTTGCCAGGGGAATCTGCTGGAGGAAGATGATGGCGGCGATGCCGAGCGTGAAACCCTCCACGACCGGCCAGGGGATGAACGCGATGGCCCGGCCCAGCCCGCTAGCTCCCAGGATCACGACGAGCAGCCCGGCCAGTACCGAGACCAGGGCAATGCTGCCGACTCCGTGGGCGGCGACCACCGGGGCCAGGACCACCACCATGGCACCGGTCGGGCCCGAAACCTGGACGTTGGATCCGCCCATGACCGCGGCGACCAGTCCTGCTACCACCGCGGTGATGAGTCCGGCCTCCGCCCCGACTCCGGAACTCACCCCGAAGGCCAGCGCCAGGGGGAGCGCCACAATGCCCACCGTGATGCCGGCGAATAGATCCGTCTTCCAGGCAAACCGTAAGAGCTCGTAGTCGCGGCGGGACGGCACAAACCGGGCGAGGCGTCCCCGTGCCGTGTGTGATGTCGGGGCCGGGTTTGGTGCGTGGTCCGCGCTCACGGTTCGGCGCGGTCGGCGTCGCCCGCACGCTCGAGGTGGCTGGCGGGAAGCTCCTGAGCTATCCGGAGCTGTTCGCTGGAACCGGCCAGGGTGTCCAACAGGAAGACCCGGGCGATCGCGAGCAGCTCAGAGATCTTGGGATGGGCCAGCCGGTAGGTCACCACGTTCGCCGTCCGGACGGACGTCACCACCCCGTGCCGGCGCAGCGTCCCCAGATGCTGGGACAGATGCGAGGCCTCCAAGCCCGTCTCGGCGAGCAGATAGCTGACCGGGGCTGCCGTGTCCGGTGCAGCGGCCAGAAGCTCGAGGATCCGGATGCGGGCCGGGTGGGCGAGGGCCTTGAACAGGTTGGCCTTGATTTCGTACAGCGGGGTCTGCGCGGCGGAAATCATGGGCGTAGGAAGATCATGGCAGGAACAAAACACATGGCAGGAAGACCTCCTCTGGGATCGCGGCCCGGCAGAGCCGTGACCCTCATAGGATTGATGGATTGATGTTTTCATCATATCGCGTCGGTCAAGACCCGAGGGAGGGCCGGACCAACCCGGACGGCTCCGTGCGGACCCGTCACGAAGCCGGACGGCCCGGGGCATGGCGATAGGCTGGAACCATGACTATCAATCCGGACCTGCAGGGGCGCAGCTACCCTGCCGCAGAGGTGTATGACGTCGGCCGCGAGAAGATCCGCGAGTTCGCGCGCGCGGTCAAGGCCACCCACCCCGCCCACTTCGATGTCGCCACCGCCGAGGCGCTGGGTCACCGCGACCTCGTGGCGCCTCCGACCTTCGCCATCATCGTCGCGCAGCGCGCCGACGCGCAGCTGATCGAGGATCCGGAATCCGGGATCGACTTCTCCCGCGTGGTCCACGCCGACCAGCGGTTCACCCACCACCGCCCGATCGTCGCGGGCGACCGGCTGGTCGCCGAACTGCACGTCGACGGCGTCCGCGCCATGGGCGGCGGGGCCATGATCACCACCCGCTCGGAAATCTTCGCGCTTGCCCCCGGCGATGCCACCGACGCCGCCGGCGTCCCGGAGCCGGTCGCCACCACCACCTCGTCCATCCTGGTCCGCGGAGAGGGACAGTAGCCATGAGCATCGACATCGCAGAACTCGCCGTCGGCCAGGACATCGGCAGCCGCAGCATTACCGTCACCCGCACCGATCTCGTCAAGTACGCGGGCGCATCCGGTGACTTCAACCCGATCCACTGGAACGAGGCCTTCGCCACGGGCGTCGGCTTGCCCGGCGTGATCGCCCACGGCATGTTCACCATGGGCGCTGCCGTCCAGCTTGTGACCGACTGGGCCGGCGATCCCGCCGCCGTCGTCGACTTCCAGACCCGCTTCACCAAGCCGGTGCCCGTCGCTGACACGACGGGGACCCCGGATGCCGGTGCCGTGATCGAGGTCAGCGGGGCCATCGGAGCGCTCGACGCCGACGCCGGCACCGCCCGCGTCGACCTCACGGTCGTCTCGGCCGCCCAGAAGGTCCTCGTCAAGGCCCAGGCCGTCGTCAGGCTGGCCTAGCCCATGGCGCTGCTGTGACCCGCGCTGCTTTAGCCAAGAAAGGTTTCGTCCCGGCCGCCGAGATCACGCACTGGCGGAACGCTGTGGTGGTGGCCTATGGGGCGAGCGGCATCGCGTTTTCCACGTGGGTTTCCCGGCTGCCGGCCATCCGCGACGGCCTGGACCTGACCCCCGGCACGATCGGGTTGCTCCTGCTCTGCATGACGGCGGGATCATTCGTGTCCGTGTCCGCGTCGGGCCTGATTGTCCTTCGCCTCGGCTCCAGGCGCACCATCCGGATCGGCAGCATCATGGTCGGGTTCGGGCTGGCGCTGGCAGGCTTCGGCACCTCCGTGCTCGCCAGCCCGGTGGCAGTTGCCGAGGGACTGGCAATTATCGGGCTGGGCACCGCCAGCTGGAACACCGCGTCCAATGTCGAAGGCGCCGCGGTGGAACGCGCCGTCCGGCGGCACATCATGCCCCGGCTGCACGGTTCCTTCAGCCTGGGCACAGTGGCGGGAGCCGGGCTGGGCGCCTGGGCTGCCGCCGCCGGGTTCCCGGTCTTCTGGCATCTGGCAGCGGCGGGCCTGCTGGTGGCCGGCTCGGTGACCACCGCGGCGGCGTGGTTCCGGGCGGACATCACGCCGGTCGAGGCGGAGCAGCCCTTCAAGGCCTCCGGAACCGATACGTTCGAGGATCCCTCCACCGGGCCCATCCCGATCGTCCGGCAGACGGACGCGGTCCCGGAGCAGCCGCTGGACAACAAGCGCCTGATCGCCCAGGCCTGGCGTGACCGGCGCACACTGCTCCTGGGCGTCCTGGTCCTCGGGCTGGCCCTGGCCGAAGGGGCTGCCGGTGACTGGGTGGCCCTGGCGCTGGCCGACGGCCACGGCCAGACCGACGCCGCCGGAGCCGCCGGGTACGGGCTGTTCGTCACGTTCATGACGATCGGCCGCTTCGCCGGCACCCTGGTCCTGGACCGCTACGGCCGGGTCCCGGTGATGCGCTGGTGCGCCGCGCTGGCGGTCCTGGGCCTCGGCCTGTTCGTCTTCGCCCCGGTGCCGTGGCTGGCCTACGTGGCCCTGGCCATCTGGGGACTGGGCGCCTCACTGGGTTTCCCGGTCGGCATGTCCGCCGCGGCCGACGATCCCGTCAAGGCCGCCGCCCGGGTGTCCGTGGTCTCCACGATCGGCTACGGAGCGTTCCTGTGCGGGCCGCCGCTGCTGGGTCTGCTGGCCGAGCACGTCGGCATTCTCCACTCGCTGCTGGCCGTCATGGTGATGCTGATCGTCAGCTTCCTGCTCTCCCCGGTGGCGCGCAAACTCCCGGTGCCCGCGCCCGTCCCGGGACAGTACAGCTAGCTAGGGGCAGCTGGCACCGGCTTAGGCGAGCGGATGATCCCGGCTAGGCTGGTCAGGTGACCCAGATTCAGCTCTCCGCCCTGACCACCTCCGCCGTCGGCGGCCCCGCCGGCAGCTACATCGAGGCCCGCAGCGAGGCCGGGATCATCGACGCCGTGCGCACGGCGGACGCCGCCGGCCAGCCCCTGCTGATCATCGGAGGCGGCTCCAACCTGCTGGTGTCCGACGACGGGTTCCCCGGCACGGTGCTGAAGATCGCCTCGGAGGGGTTCACCGTCGACGCCGAGGACTCCTGCGGCGGCGTGGCGGTGGTGGTGCAGGCCGGCCACAACTGGGACGCCTTCGTTGACCACGCCGTGAAGCATGCCTGGTCCGGCGTCGAGGCGCTCTCCGGGATCCCCGGCGCCACGGGTGCCACTCCCGTGCAGAATGTCGGGGCCTACGGGTCCGACGTCTCACAGACGATCGCCGTGGTGCGCACCTGGGACCGGGAACGCAACGCGGTCAAGACCTTCACGAATTCGGAACTCAAGTTCGGCTACCGGGACTCCATCCTGAAGCAGACCACCGTCAACGGCTCACCGCGCTATGTGGTGCTCACCGTGGAATTCCAGCTCCCGCTCGGCCGGATGAGCGCCCCTGTCCGTTACGCCGAACTCGCACGGGTGCTCGGCGTCGAGCAGGGCCGGCGGGCCTACTCCACCGACGTCCGGCGCGAGGTGCTGCGGCTCCGGGCGTCCAAGGGCATGGTCTGGGACGCGAAGGACCGCGACACCTACTCCACGGGGTCTTTTTTCACGAATCCGATCGTGACCGAAGACGTCGCGGCACGGCTGCCGCAGGAGGCCCCGCGGTATCCCGCCGGTGCCGATGGGCTGACCAAGCTCTCGGCGGCCTGGCTGATCGACCAGTCCGGGTTCGCCAAGGGCTTCGGCCTGGACCCGGACAGCGTCTCGGGCGGCCGCGCCTCGCTGTCCACCAAGCACACCCTCGCCATCACCAACCGGGGAGGGGCAAGCGCGGCGGACATGCTGGCCGTTGCGCGCGAGGTCCGCCACGGCGTCGTCGAACGTTTCGGCATCGAACTGCACCCGGAACCGCTGCTGATCGGCGTCGCTCTCTAAGGAAAGCCGCCCGCTACGGTTCAGTGTGGCGGGGGGCCACCTTGCTGAAAAGCATGAAGGTGAATCCGGAGGCCGCGGCCCCGAGCAGGAAGACTTGGCAGAACGCTACCGACTGAACGCTAGGCCCGCTTTGCAGCACCAGTCCGGCGCACGCAAACGCCACGGCGCCGGCGAGGAACGCCAGCGAGCCGAGCAGGAAGGCCTGTACGGTGGCCGGAAATTCGCCTCCATAGTCGAGCTGGAGCTCCCGGCCCTGCGGGGAGATGCTTCCGTGCTTCACGGCCGCCTGCGCCCGTGCCTGAGACCGTGCCCGCGGCTGCAGCGCCGCGGCCGTGACGAAGCTGGCCACGGACACTGCCATGGACAAAGCGGCCACCAACTGCAGGGTGCTCATCATGGGCGAAAGCCGGGTACCGCTGGCGATGGCGACGGCGAGCCCGGCAGCCATGCCGGCGGCGCTGGAGGCCCAGCCCAGCAGGGCCAGCTTCCGGCACAGGGGCCGCAGCAGCGGCCACACCTCACTCATAGTCATGGTTCAAGGGTAAGGAGGTCCGCTGGATGGCGGCTGGGAACAGCCGGGCAACAACCCGACAGCCAGCACAGGCGACTTACCATGGTTCCATGGCAGCAGTGACGGGCATCCGCCGGCTTACCCCCGGGATCATCGGCCGGCTGCGGCTGTCCGCCCAGGGACTGCTGGGACCAGGGTTTCAGTCCGTACCGGAAGCCGTCCGCGGGATGACGGCAATGCAGGCCCAGGACCTGCAGGCCGCGCTGTGGGCCGTCGGCCAGCGTGTGCCGGGTTCCCGCGCCGATGACGTCCGCGGGGCGCTGGACCGGGGTGAGATCGTCCGTTCCTGGCCGATGCGCGGCACCCTGCACGTGCTGGCACCCGAGGACTTGAAATGGATGCTGGCCATAACCTCAGAACGGTTGATCCGTGGCATGGCCGGGCGCCACCGGGACCTCGGGATCAATGACACGGACGTGGACGCCGCGGCGGGGTCCGCGTTGCGGCTGGTCGCCGCGGGGGCGGCCAGCCGGGCGGAGCTGTTCCAGGCCTTCGAACGGGCGGGCCAGTCCACGGCGGGCCAGCGCGGCATCCATCTGCTCGGTGCCCTGTGCCAGCGGGGTCTGCTGGTGCAGGGTCCGCTGGCAGGCAACCAGCAGCTGGTCGTGGCGTTCGGCGACTGGATCCCCGAGTCGCGGACCGTGGAACGCGCGGACGGCATCGCCGAGTGGCTGCTGCGCTACCTGCGCAGCCACGGCCCCGCCACGGAACGTGATTTTTCCTGGTGGTCCGGCATTCCGCTGACGGAAACCCGCGCGGCCCTGGCCCGGGTCAAGGAGCACCTGGTGGAGCTGGAGTTCGGCGGGACCAGCTACTGGCTGTCGCCGGCAACGGCCGCGCTGCTCGAGGACGGCGTGCCCGGGCAGCGTACCGTGCTGGCGCTGCCGGGGTTCGATGAATTCCTGCTGGGCTACACGGACCGGTCCGTCGTGCTGGCGCCGGAGCACGCTGAGAAGATCGTTCCCGGCGGCAACGGCATGTTCAAGAAAACGATCGTGGCCGGCGGCACGGTGATCGGCACCTGGGCGGGGCCGCGGGGCGGCCGGGGATCCGGCGTCGTGCCCGAACCCTTCGATGCTGTTAACGGGCTGCGGCCCGCAGCTCAAAAGTCCTTTGAGCTGCAGGCCGCGAAGTACCGCAGATTCCTGGGTGCCTGAACGGGTGCCTGAAGAGGTGCCCGGACGGCCCTAGAGGTTTCCGGTGGCGATGCGGAGCATGCGCCGCAGCGGCTCCGCGGCGCCCCACAGCAGCTGGTCGCCCACCGTGAACGCGCTGATGTACTGCGGGCCCATCTCCAGCTTGCGGATCCGGCCCACCGGAATGTCCAGGGTGCCGGACGCCGCCACGGGCGTGAGCTCGGCCATCGAGGCTTCCTTGGTGTTCGGGACCACGCGGGCCCACTGGTTGTCCGCGTCCACGAGCTTCTCGATCTCGGCGACCGAGAGGTCTTCGCGCAGCTTCAGTGTCAGGGCCTGGGAATGGGAGCGCATCGCACCGATCCGGACGCACAGGCCGTCCATGATCACCCGGTTCCCGGCGGAGGTGCCAAGGATCTTGTTGGTCTCCACCCCGGCCTTCCATTCTTCCTTGGACTGGCCGTTGCCGAGGTCCGCGTCGATCCAGGGGATCAGGGAACCGGCCAGCGGGACGCCGAACTGTGTGGCGTCAACGCCGGTGCGCTGGTGCGCCAGGACCTTCCGGTCGATCTCCAGGATCGCCGACGCCGGGTCCTCCAGTTCGGTGCCTACCTCGGCGTTGAGGCTGCCGAACTGGTTCAGCAGCTCACGCATGTGGCGCGCCCCGCCGCCGGAAGCCGCCTGGTACGTCATGGACGTGCCCCACTCGACGAGGTCGTTCTTGAACAGCCCGCCCAGTCCCATCAGCATGCAGGACACGGTGCAGTTGCCGCCGATGTAGTCCTTCACGCCGCCGGAGAGGCCGGCGTCGATGACGTCCCGGTTGATGGGGTCCAACACGATGATGGAGTCCTCATTCATGCGCAGCGTGGAGGCGGCATCGATCCAGAGGCCGTCCCAGCCGCGGCTGCGGAGCTCGCCGTGGACCTGCTTGGTGTAGTCCCCGCCCTGGGCGGTGACAATAATGGGCAGCTTCGCCAGCGTCTCGAGGTCGAACGCGTCCTCAAGCTTGCCGGCCGCGCCCGCAGCGGCGCCGGCGATGGCCGGGGCGGCACCGCCCGCGTTCGAGGTGGAGAAGAAGACCGGGTTGATGGTGGCGAAGTCGCCCTCGTCCTGCATGCGCTGCATCAGGACGGAACCGACCATGCCACGCCAACCGACCAGGCCGACGGACGGGGTAGCTGCTGTAGTCATGGGCCCAGTTTAGACTTCACCGGCCCCCGGGCGCAGTCGGTTACGTCACGCGGTTAGTCGCCGCGCGGTTCCTCCAGCAGCGCCGCCTTGCGCCGGCGCAGCGCAAAGACCGCCCCGAACGTGAAGACCTGGGTCACCACCACCAGCACGATCGCACCGAGGATCTTGTTGCCGCCCAGGATCATGGTCAGCCCCACGATCGCCGAGAGCAGCGCGAGCAGGGGCAGGAGCATGTAGCCCAGGACAAAGAGTGTCTCGGGTTTGCGGAGCATTACTTGGCCTCCGTCCGGCGCCACAGCGTGATCCGGTAGCGGGTGCCGTTCGCGGAGGTCAGCCAGCCGTTGGCCGGGAGGCTGGCGGAGGCGGTCCAGTCGTAGCCGAGTTCGGGAGCGAAGGTGTCCCCTTCGGCGTTCGTGTCGATGGTGGTCACGACGGCGACGTCGGCAAGGTCCAGGGCCTGCGCAAAGATTTCGCCGCCGCCAATGATCCACACGGTCTCATGGCCGGCCACGAACTGGGATTCGAGCAAGGCGTCATCGAGCGACGCGACCGCGACGGCGCCCTCCGCACCCGGGGTGTCCCGCCAGGCGGCCTGGCGGGTGATGACGATGTTCGTCCGGCCGGGCAGCGGGCGGTACTTGTCCGGGAACGACTCCCAGGTCTTGCGTCCCATGATGACCGGGTGGCCGGTGGTGAGGCTGCTGAAGTGCGCCATGTCCTCGGGCAGGTGCCACGGCATGGCGCCGGCCTGGCCGATGACCCCGGTGCTGGTCTGGGCCCAGACCAGCCCCAGGCCAGTGGTGGACGCGCGGAGTTGCTCAGTGAAATCGCCGGGCTGCAGGGCCGGGGTGTTGTCGTTGCTCATACGGCTATCGGGGCCTTAATCGTCGGGTGGTGCTGGTAGCCGACCACCTCGAAGTCCTCGAGGGTGTAGTCGAAGATGGAGTCCGGCTTGCGGGTGATGTTCAGCTGGGGGTATTCGTAGGGCTCGCGGGCGAGCTGCTTGAGGACCTGGTCCATGTGGTTGTCATAAATGTGGACATCCCCGCCGGTCCAGACGAATTCGCCCGGTTCCAGGCCGGTTTGCTGCGCGATCATGCGCGTCAGCAGGGCGTAGGACGCGATGTTGAACGGCACGCCCAGGAAGGTGTCCGCCGAGCGCTGGTACAGCTGGCAGGAGAGCTTGCCGTCGGCCACGTAGAACTGGAAGAACGCGTGGCACGGGGGCAGCGCCATGTCCTTGAGTTCGGAGACGTTCCAGGCCGAGACGATGTGCCGGCGCGAGTCCGGGTTGGTCTTCAGGTTCTCAATGAGTTCGGCGATCTGGTCGATGTGGCCGCCGTCGGGCGTGGGCCAGGACCGCCACTGGACCCCGTAAACGGGACCGAGTTCGCCGTCGGCGTCGGCCCATTCGTCCCAGATGGTGACGCCCTGGTCCTGCATCCATTTGACGTTCGTGTCGCCGCGGAGGAACCAGAGCAGCTCCACCGCCACGGACTTGAAGTGCACCCGCTTGGTGGTGATGAGCGGGAAGCTCTTGCTCAGGTCAAAACGGAGCTGGCGGCCAAAAACGCTGAGGGTGCCGGTTCCGGTGCGGTCCGATTTGTGCGTGCCGTGCTCGAGGACGTCGCGCAGGAGGTCTTCATAGGGCGTAGGAATGCTCACGGTTCCAGTCTACTGAGAACTCGCTGGCTCCCTTATTCGTGTGACCGCCCTTGTCTCGCCCGGAGGATCGCCAGCAGGGCGGCGTCGTCAAGCCCGGCCGTGCGGCCTTCCGCGATGTAGCGGTCGACGGCGGCGATTACCTCCGCCGGGACCGTGCCCGGCGCAGGTGCGGGCGGCGTGACGGTCGCCTGGCTGCCGGCGACCACCGTGCCGTTGCGCCGCCGGGTTTCGACCAGTCCGGCCAGTTCGAGTTCCTTGTAGGCCCGCGCGACTGTCCCGGCCGCCAGGCCCAAGTCCGACGCGAGGCTGCGGACTGTCGGCAGCCGGTTGCCCGCTGCCAGCGTCCCGACGGTGATGAGGGAGGCGATCTGCGCCCGGATCTGCTCGAAGGGGGGAACGGGCGAACGCAGGTTGACGGAGACTCCTGCGCTCACTGGGCGGGCTCCTTGTCCGGCCGCCGGGCTGGGGTGGTCCGTGCCCGGGCCAGCGTCCGGACAGGGATGACGGCGATTGCCATCGCCGCGGCGCCCAGGACCGAGCCGGCCAGCGTCGCCAGCCACCACGATCGGGCGTCCGGATTGACCGTCCCGAACGCGTCCGGCCCGAACACTGCCCCCCACGCCTGGCTCTGGGTCAGCAGCAGGACGGCGGCCTGGGCCGTGAAGGCAGCCGCCAGGGTTCGTACGGTCCGGTGGAGGGTGACGGCGCGCAGGGCAGCGTCCAGGCCGCGCGGGGCGTCGCGAACACCTTGGCGGAAGGTGGCCGTGAGGAACGCCGGCAGGGAGGCGGCGCAGGCCCCGGCCGTGAGCAGCCCGGCCGGCACCCAGCCCGGACCTTCGGCGAGGCGTGCCTGCCCCACCGCCGTGACACCCAGGACGGCAAGGAAGACGAGCAGCGCCAGGACCGCCGTGGTCAGCAGGGCCGGGCTCACTGGTTGCCGTGGCCAGCCGCGCGGCGCTTCGGGACTTCCGTAGTTGCGCTGCAACAGGAACTCGCCGGCGGCGATGACCAGCAGCACGGACGCGGCCGTCAGCGTCACGACGCCGGCAAGACTGTAGCTGGCGGCCGCCATGAGGGGCTGGGAGAGGAAAGCGCCGGCGAGCAGCGGCACAGCTGCCGCCAGCCCCAGCAGCGCCCCGAGGGACGAGACCAGCCTGGCGGCCGGATGCTGGCGGCCGGTGGCGACCCCTGATTCGGGCCGGTTCCGGACGCCCAGACCGGCGGCCGCGAGCCGAGGGGGCCGCCACCACCACATGACGAGGAGGACCACGGTTGACGCGAGGCCGGCGAAGTTCGTCCACGACGTCTGCCCTTGTGCGGGATCGGGACGGGACGCGAAGTTCCCCGCGATGACTGCCAGCCCGGCAGCCACTGTGGACACTGTGCGCAGCAGCCGGTTCATCGCAATGGTCCGCAGTACAGCGTTGTCCGCCGCGTCGAGGGACTCCAGCTGCCGGCGGCGGGCGATCAGCCACAAAACCAGCCACGTCCCGACGGCCAGCACCAGCAGGGCGCCGCCGAGCCAGGCGGCCTCTTCGGATCCGGGGATGCGGCCGTCGCCTCCGGCTGTGTAGTAGTTGTTGTCCGCGCCGTCGCTGACCCTGGTGGGAGCCGCGGCCGCGAATCCGGGCAGCGTGGCCGCCCGGGCGATGGCCGCGGCGGCCGAGACGAAGATAGCGGCCGTGGTCAGTGCCAGCCTGCGGGGCAGGAAGTCCCTGATACGCCGCACGGACAGCACGGCCTCCCGCCGCATTCGCCGTGGCCCCGGGTAGCTGACCTGGCCCAGGGCGTGCACGCTCAGGCAGCCCAGGACCGGCCATGCCAGGGCCGGGACGATCGATGCGGCGCCTACCAACGGGGCGGCCACTGTCGGATTGGCAGGGACGATGCCGAGGGCCAGGGCGCCCTGGAGTGAGCTCGCCAGCCAGCCGATCACACCCACCCACAGCCCGTGCTCCGACACGCTCTGCGGCGAGGTGCCGGCCCCGGGAGGCCAGATCACCCACCGCAGCACGGCGTAGACGAGCAGTGCCGCGATCGCCGGGCCAAGCAGCAGCAAGGGCGGCACGTTGAACAGGACCGGCATGGAATCCCCCAAGATTCAGCAGTAATGTACCAAGCTATTGATACAAACTAGGCGTGGGGGCACCCGGGGTCAAGGACCTCAGTCGTCGAACGGCTTGAACCGCTCCACGGCAACTATTTTCGTCTTGCTGTGGTGCGCCACATGGCAGACCACAATCTCGCCCGGCGCCAGGAACGGGTCCGAGGACGGCAGCAGATCCCGCAGCCGGGAGTTCATGTGTTTTCCGAGTTGCTTCAGGACGGTCGGCAGGACCGGGCGGTGCGTACACACGGCCACGGCCCGCTGCTTGTCGAACAGCGCCTCGACGACGGCGGCCGCCTTTTGCGGGCTGCGGCTGTGCCGGTGCTCGGTGAGGGCCTCATTGAGCTTCACCTTGGCGTCGGCCGCTTTGGCGTACGGTGCGATCGTGGCCACGCACCGCAGCCAGGGGCTTGAAACGACCCGCGCGGGCTTCCACGCCTGCAGGAGCCGCCCCACCGACTGCGCCTGCCGCATGCCGGTGGCGGCCAGCGGGCGGTCGCCCTCGGCCTTGGTCCAGGAGGAGCGGGGCTTGGCCTTCGCATGGCGCACGATCAGCAGCGGCCAGGTCTGCAGCTCCCCGCGGCCGTGGGCGTTGACCAGGTGCTGCAGCGGTTCGATGTCGCTCGGGTTGCTCAGGAGGCGGGCGGCCTTCTCGGGCGGGCACCACATGACGCTGTCGACTTCGGTGCCGTCCGGCATCAAGGCGGCGCCGTCGACGTCGACCGCCCAGTAGTGGACCACCTTCAGCCCGGCAGGCACGTGGTAGTGGATGGGCGGCAGCGGGATGCCCAGCGGAGCGGTGAGCCCGATCTCCTCCTCCACCTCGCGCACGGCGCACTCCGGGATGGTCTCGCCGGGGTCGATTTTTCCCTTTGGCCAGGACCAGTCGTCATACCGCGGACGATGGATCAGCAGCACCTCGAGCTGGTCCTTGGTTGCCGAATTGAGGCGCCACGGGATGGCGCCCGCCGCCGTGACGGCAACCTCTTCGCCGGGACGGTCAGCCTGGTCCTCAACCAGCTCATCGCTGCTCACACTCACGGTCCCTACCGCAGGCTGGTGGTGCGCTGGCGCGAGCGGGAGGCGAGCAGCCAGGACTGGACGTCCTTGAGGTCCTGGCCGTCCTCTGCCAGGTGGTGGCGGGTCCATTCGCCCTGCTTGTCCAAATGCCAGCTGGCGGTTTCGGGCACCATGTATCGGTTGAGCAGGTCCAGGACGTAGCTTGTGTCGTCGCCGGTCGCCAGCTGCACGAGGGCCTCCACCCGGCGGTCGAGGTTGCGGTGCATCATGTCGGCCGAGCCGATGTAGACCACCGGATCGCCGGCATTGGCGAAGGCGAAGACGCGGGAGTGCTCCAGGAAGCGGCCCAGCACGGAGCGGACCGTGATGTTCTCGCTCAGGCCGGGAACGCCGGGGCGCAGGGAGCAGATGCCGCGGACGATGACGTCCACCTGCACACCGGCCTGGGATGCGCGGTACAGGGAATCGATGATGGCCTCGTCCACCATCGAATTGACCTTGATCTGGACACGGGCGGCGATGCCGGCCCGGGCGTTCCGGATCTCGGTTTCGATCCTGTCGATCAGCCCGGACCGGACCGAGCGCGGCGCGACGAGCAGCCGCTTGAACGTGGACTTCGGGGCGTAGCCGGAGAGCTGGTTGAACAGCTTGGAAAGGTCTTCGCCGACCTGTTCGTTCGCCGTCAGCAGGCCCAGGTCCTCGTAGTAGCGGGCCGTGCGGGGGTGGTAGTTGCCGGTGCCGATGTGGCAGTAGCGGCGCAGGCCGTCCACTTCCTGGCGGACCACAAGGGAGAGCTTGCAGTGGGTCTTGAGGCCCACGATGCCGTAGACCACATGGACGCCGGCCTGTTCCAGTTTCCGGGCCCAGGAGATGTTGGCCTGCTCGTCGAAGCGGGCCTTGATCTCCACGAGGGCCAGGACCTGCTTGCCGGCCTCGGCGGCGTCGATCAGTGCATCGACAATCGGCGAGTCCCCGGAGGTGCGGTACAGGGTCTGCTTGATGGCCTGGACTTTGGGGTCCGCGGCCGCCTGTTCCAGGAACGCCTGGACGGACGTGGAGAACGAATCGTACGGGTGGTGCAGGAGGATGTCCCGCCGCCGCATGGCGGCAAAGACGTTGGCCGCCTTGGAGGTTTCCGATTCGTTGAGGTGCCGCGAGGTGTGCGGGACGTGCTTGGGGTAGTGCAGGTCCGCCCGGTCGATCCCGGCAATCACCGAGAGCCCGCGCAGGTCCAGCGGTGCCGGGACGGAGTAGACCTCGGATTCCTCGACTCCGAGCTCGCGGATCAGCAGGGCGCGGATGTTCGGGTTGATGTCGTTGGTGACCTCAAGCCGGACGGGCGGGCCGAACCGGCGGCGCAGCAGTTCCTTCTCCAAGGCCTGCAGGAGGTTCTCGGCGTCGTCCTCTTCGACCTCGACGTCCTCGTTGCGGGTCACGCGGAAGATGTGGTGCTCCAAGACCTCCATGCCGGCGAACAGCTGGTCCAGGTGCACGGCGATCACTTCTTCGAGCGCGATGAACCGTGCCACCCGCCCGGGGACGGAGCCGGCGCGGGCGCCGTCGATGGAGATCAGGCGCGGGAGCTGGTCCGGGACCTTGACACGGGCGAAGAGTTCCTTGTCGCTGACCGGATTGCGGACCACCACGGCGAGGTTCAGGGACAGCCCGGAGATGTAGGGGAACGGGTGCGCCGGGTCCACGGCCAGCGGGGTCAGGATCGGGAAGACCTTTTCCGCGAACATGGCGCTGAGCTGATCCTTGGCCTGTGAGTCGAGTTCTTCCCAGTGCATGAGGTGGATGTGCTCATACGCCAGCGCCGGACGGATCTGTTCGGCGTAGACCCGGGCGTGGCGCTGCTGCAGCTCGTGCGCGGCGTCGCCGATCTGCTCCAGGACCTGCATGGGGCTCAGCCCGGCAGGGGAGGGGACCGCGAGCCCCGTGGCGATCCGCCGCTTCAGCCCGGCCACCCGGACCATGAAGAACTCGTCCAGATTGGAAGCGAAGATGGACAAGAAGCTGACCCGCTCCAGCAGGTACAGGTTGGGGTCCTCGGCCAACTCCAGGACCCGGGCGTTGAAGGCAAGCCAGCTCAGCTCCCGGTCCAGGAACCGGTCGGGGCGGATGTCACCTTCCGGTTCCAGGTTCGGCGCGAACTCCGGAATGTCGATCCGGTCCTGGGTGGCGCGTGAGGCCGGCACTTCGGAGGAGCCAAAGCGGGCACGTACTGGACGCGCCCCCTTTTCCGGCGTTGCTGGTTCAGACGTGGATGTCCGGGCGGTATCCCGTGGCATGGGGTCTCCTCAATGCTGGCGCGATGTAGCTTCAACCTTACAAGCAATCATGGCCAGATGACCCCAGATTTCGGCCCGGACGGAACGATCATCCGCCGACTTGACTAACGCCGTCCGGCGCGGGAGTGACGGCCGGTGAGTGTTGCTGCGGCAGCGGCGCGTACATCACATCGACATCCCAGCGGGTGAATCCAAGCCGGCGGTAGAGGGCGACGGCGGGGGTGTTGTCGGCATCGACGTAGAGCATGACGGCGTGGAGCCCGAGGCCCTGCAGATGCCGGATGCCGGCGACCGTGAGGACCTTGCCCAGCCCGGAGCCCTGGGATCCGGGGGTCACGCCCATCACATAGACCTCGCCCATTGCGGGGTGATCGCCGTGCCGGGGGTGCACCTTGGTCCAATGGAACCCCAGGAGCCGGTCCGCCGGGTCGACGGCCAGCAGGAAGCCTGCGGGGTCAAACCACGGTTCGGCCATCCGGGCGTCCAGATCGGCGCGCGTCATGTTGCCCTGTTCCGGGTGATGGGCGAAGGCGGCCTTGTTGGCGGCCAGCCAGGCGTCCTCGTCCCTGCCGGGCACGAAGGCGCGGAGCTGTACGCCCTCCGGGAGTTGGACCTCCGGCAACGCCGCCGCTGCCGTCATCAGCCGCATTTTCCACAGCTCACGGACGGCGCCGTAGCCGTACCGGGCCGCGAGGTCGGCCGCGGCCTCGTGGTTTCCGTGGGACCAGGCTTTCAGGCCGGCGAAGCCGCGGCCGTTCTTCAGCTCGCCCACCAGGCGGTCACCCACACCCTGGTTGCGGTAGGTGGGGTGGACGGCGACCTCGAGGACCCCGGTGCCGTCGCGCTCCTCGATGACGACGGCGATGCCGGCCAGGTCCTGCGCCGTCGCGGGATCCAACTGATCGTCCGGGGCGTAGAGGGCCAGGACCAGCACTGAATGCTGGCCCGCATCGGCGGCGCGCATCGTGACAAGGGTCTGTTCGGACAGCGGCGGATTGCCGTCGGACTCTTCCGCCGCGGCCACAAGGGCCGCGACGTCCCGCAGCAGCGCGCCGTCCACCGTTCCTTGGACAGTCTGTACGGGCCAGTTTTCCGGGTGCGCAGGGCTCATGGTGCAAGGCTATCGGGTGCATGGCTGTCAGCGGCCGATTTTGTTGAACTCCGGACGGCGGCGTATAGTCGTTATCTCGTCCGGCGATGAGCCAGATGCGAGGGGGATCCACCACTGGGGTGGCCTCGATACGTTCGACCCGTATGTCCTCCACTGAATGACTGATCCGCGCAAAGCGGATTGAAATCGGAAGGCCCCGGACTCTGGAATCCAGAGTCCGGGGCCTTCTGCGTTCAGTTCTACCGCGTTCGGTACTACCGCGTTCGTGCGGCCGTGGTGGGCTCAGGCCTCGGTGAGTTCGTCCTCTGTCTGGCGGACCAGGGTCAGGCGGTAGCCGACGTTGCGGACGGTGCTGATCAGGTTTTCGTGGTCGGCGCCCAGCTTGGCGCGCAGCCGCCGGACGTGGACGTCCACGGTGCGGGTGCCGCCGTAGTAGTCGTAGCCCCAGACTTCGGTCAGCAGCTGCTGGCGGGTGAACACCCGGCCGGGGTGCTGGGCCAGGTACTTCAGCAGTTCAAATTCCTTGAAGGTCAGGTTGAGCGCGGCGCCGTTGACCCGTGCGGTGTAGCTGGCCTCGTCAATCACGACGCCGGCGGCCCGGATTTCGGTCGGCACGTCCTCCTTCTCCGGAACGGCGCGCGCGACGCCGAGGCGGATCCTGGCTTCGACTTCTGCCGGGCCTGCGGATTCCAGGAGGATGTCGTCCACGGCCCACGCCGAGGAGACGGCGGCCATGCCGCCCTCGGTGAGGATCAGCATCAACGGGGCGCTGAGGCCGGTGGCCTTGAGCAGTTGGGTGAGGGAACGTGCGCCGACCAGATCCTTGCGGGCATCCAGCAGGACGATGTCGCAGGGGTCGGTCTCGAGCAGGGCAGTGGGCTCGGCCGGAAGGATGTGCACCCGGTGGTTCAGCAGTTCCAGAGCAGGCAGGACGTCCACGGATGTTCCGGTGCTGTTGGTCAATAGCAGGATGTGCGACATTGTTCCTCCAAGGGGTGTCCGCGCATCGTTGGGCGTCTTGTTGCTGATGCTGAGTATACCTAACGGCCCCATTCCGGCCATGGTCCCGTCACCTCCGGCCACTGAATTTGCGACACATACCGTTCACATAAGGCAGGATTGAACCGTCAGGGCCCGCGGCCCGTTGAAATTGAGCCGAGTCGAATTGGGGTCCGCAGTGAGCGAAGGTCTGGCCATGGTCGGTCTGCCGATGGCGAGCAGACAGTGAAACCGTGGAGCGTCGGGATTATCGGCCTGGCCGGTCTCGCGGCGATAGTTGCCGGCGCCTATTCCTCCCCTGAGGTCCTCCTGGCAGTCGCGGCGCTCGCCGCCGCCGGCATCGGGATCGGCTGGCCCTACTTTCTCGGCATCCCCGCCAAGAAGACCCTCGCGGTCCTGATCGGCCTGCCCGGCGTGGGGTCGGCGGTGGCTGCGACCTATCTCCCGGCTCCCAGCTTCCTGGACTGGACGCCGTCGTTCATGGCGGTCGGGATCATGGCAATTTTCGTCATGCAGCTCATCCGGGGCACCGGACAGGCCCAGCGCCTCGAATCCACCCTGGGCTCCTGCTCGGGGGTCCTGCTCTCCTGCCTCGGCGCCGGCTGGATTGCGACTTCGCGCTTCAACGGGGTCCACGAAATGCTCCTCGTGGCGGCCATCAGCGCGGCGATCGCCCTGCTGGCGGGGCTGATCCGCTGGCCGGACCGGATCGTGGCGCCGCTGGGCATCGTCAGCGCTGGCCTGGCCGGGCCGCTCGCCGGCCTGGTGTTCTCCGACATCGCCGTGCTGCCGGCCGCCCTCGCCGGCGCCGTGGTGGGGGCGGTGCTGGTGAGTTTCCGCCGCCTCGTCATCCTCAACGGTGAGGGCCTGACTGTTTTGGCGGCCGTGGGCATGGGGCTGGGGCCGGTGTCTGCGGTCGGTTCCCTGGCCTACTTCATAGACAAACTACTCATCTACTAGGCGTTAGGATGGCATCATGTCCGTACTTGCATATGAGATCTTTTTCCTTGTCCTGCTTGGCGTGGCCAGCCTGTCCATGGCGTGGTTTGCCGGCTTTGTCGTGTACCGCCTCTTCCAAGGCCAGAAGTAACACGTTCCAGACCCCGTAGCTTCCAGAGGTAGATGCTGTGCCGATTGAAATCCCTACTGATCTGACCCCCGAAATCGTTCCGCTGTCCTGGCTCATTGGTGAGTGGGAGGGCAGCGGCCGGCTGGGGGCCGGCGACGAGGACTCCGAGCACTTCCTGCAACACGTCTCGTTTACGCACAACGGCCTGCCGTACCTGCAGTACCGCGCCGAGAGCTGGCTGACCGACGACGAGGGCACCGAACTGCGTCCCCTCACCGTCGAGACCGGCTTCTGGGCGCTGGAGCGTAAGCAGCGCGAGGAGGACGGCGGCCCCGGCCTGATCCCGGCGGACATCGTCCCCGTGCTCAAGAGCGCCGACGAGGTGGAGGCCCTGCGCAACAGCGACGGCGGCTTCGACATCTCGGTCTCGATCGCCCACCCCGGCGGGATCTCGGAGCTGTACTACGGCCAGATCAAGGGGCCCCAGATCCAGCTCAGCACCGACATGGTGATGCGCGGCAGCCACTCCAAGGAGTACACGGCGGCCACCCGGATCTTCGGGCTCGTGGACGGGAACCTGCTGTGGCGCTGGGACGTGGCCACCGGCAAGAGTTCGTCGTCGGGCGGCGGCCTGGAGGCCCACGCATCGGCCATCCTCGCCAAAGTAGGCTAAAGGCGCGGTCTCACTGATTTTTCCGTTGTCAGCCTCGACCCAGGAGAAATGCCGTGAACGACGCAGTCACCAGCACAGCCCCCGCTAACACCAGCCATGCCGACCTCAAGGCCGTGTTCTTCAACGGCACGCTCAAGAAGTCCCCGGAGGTGTCCAACACCCAAGGCCTGATCGACATCAGTCGCCGGATCATGGAGAAGCAGGGCGTCACCACCCGCGTGATCCGCACGGTGGACCACGACATCGCCAGCGGGGTCTACCCGGACATGCGCGAACACGGCTGGGCCACCGATGCATGGCCGGAACTGTACCCGGCCGTCCTGGAAGCGGACATCGTCGTCGTCGCCGGGCCCATCTGGCTGGGGGACAACTCCTCGCAGACCAAGAAGCTCATCGAGCGCCTCTACGCCCACTCCGGACAGCTGAACGCGAAGGGCCAGTGGGCCTACTATCCGAAGGTGGGCGGCTGCCTCATCACCGGCAACGAGGACGGGATCAAGCATTGCGCTATGAACGTCCTGTACAGCCTCCAGCACATCGGCTTCACCATCCCGCCGCAGGCCGACGCCGGCTGGATCGGCCCCGTCGGGCCAGGACCGAGCTACCTTGACGAAGGGTCCGGGGGTCCGGAGAGCGATTTCACCAACCGCAACGCCACCTTCATGACCTGGAACATGCTGCACCTGGCACGGATGCTCAAGGACGCCGGCGGCATTCCCGCCTACGGAAACCTCCCCGACGCCTGGAAAGCCGGCACCCGCTTCGACTTTGAAAATCCCGAATACCGCTGAGGCCGGCCGGCACCACAGCCGGCAACGCCCCGTCCGGCCCCGACGGTCCCTGGCGGGGCCGGAATACGCAAAGAGCTAAGGACGTTCCTTTCAATATGACTATCAATAGCCCCCTGTTGTCGCGCCCGGCCGCGGTTGAGGCCGGCGGCGCCGACGCCGGCGTCGCCGCCCACTACGGCGAGCCGCTCCGGGAGCAGCGGGCGCTGGCCGCCGGCACCGCCGTCGTCGATCTCTCACACCGCGGCGTGGTCACGGTCAGCGGCCCGGACCGCCTGAGCTGGCTCAACACCCTCTCCTCCCAGCAGCTCACTTCCCTGGCCCCCGGCCAGTCCACCGAACTGCTGTTGCTGAGTGTGCAGGGCCGGATCGAATTTGACGCCCGGGTGGTGGACGACGGCGCGGCCACGTGGCTGATCGTCGAGGCAGCCGAGGCGGCCCCGCTCGCCGAGTGGCTCAACAAGATGAAATTCATGCTCCGGGTCGAGATCACGGACGTCTCCGCGGACTGGGCCGTGCTCGGCTCCACCCACCGCATCCCGGAGTGGGCGGCGCTGCAGGTCTGGGAAGACCCGTGGCCGCATGTCGGCGCCGGCGGCTACTCCTACGCGGTGGTGGGCGAGGACGCCCATCCCGGACTGGAACGGCCGTGGTTTGAGTACCTGGTCCCGGCGGCCGAGCTGGTCGCGACGGTGGGGGACCGTGCCCTCGCCGGCACCATGGCGTCCGAAGCGCTGCGGATTGCCGCGTGGCGGCCGCGGTGGGGCGCGGAAACGGACGACAGGACCATCCCGCATGAGCTCGACCTCCTCCGCACTGCCGTGCACCTGGCCAAGGGCTGCTACAAGGGCCAGGAGACGATCGCCCGCGTCCACAACCTGGGCCACCCGCCGCGGCGTCTCGTGTTCCTCCAGCTCGACGGTTCCCAGCACACCCTGCCCGCGGCCGGCAGCGAGGTGCGTGCGGGCGACCGCAAGGTGGGCACTGTGACCTCCGTGGCCCAGCATTACGAAATGGGCCCCGTGGCCTTGGCCGTGATCAAACGCTCCGTCGCCCCGGACGAGGTCCTTACCGTTGTGGACGGGGACGAGCCCTATTCGGCGGCCCAGGAAGTCATTGTGGCTCCCGACGCCGGCCAGGTGGTGGGCCGCCAGACCGGCTTCCTGCGGGGTACCCGATGAGCGGGGGAGGCGCCGCGCCCGACGACGAGACGTTGGCGCTGGCCCACGCGCTCTTCGACGCGGCCCGCGAGGGCAATTCCGCGCTGCTGGGCAGCTACCTGGCCGCCGGCGCCCCGGCCACGCTGACCACTGCCTCCGGCGACTCACTGGTGATGCTGGCGGCCTACCACGGCCACGCCGGCACTGTCCGGCTGATCCTGGACCACGGCGGCGACGCCAACACGCCGAACGACCGCGGCCAGACCCCGCTGGCCGGTGCCGTCTTCAAGGGCTACACGGACGTGGCCCGGGAGCTGCTGGAGGCCGGGGCCGACCCCGACGCCGGCACCCCCACTGCGCGGGCCGCCGCGCAGATGTTCGCCCGCACGGACATCCTGGCCCTCCTCGGCTGACGGAACCCGGCCCGGGCCGGGCCGGGGCCGGACCGGGCAGGGCCGGGTGGTGGGAAGATTGCGCCCAAATACTCCACGTGGAATAATCTTCAGTGGAGTAACCGCAGTTTAGACCGAAAAGGACAGCACCATGGCCCGGGCAACCGCATTGACACCGCTGGGTGTCGCCGCACTTTCCCTGCTCGTGGAAGAGCCGATGCATCCCTACGAGATGTACCAGCTCCTGATCGCCCGGCACGAGGACCGGCTGGTCAAGGTCCGGCCGGGAACTCTCTACCACGCCGTCGGGCGGCTCGAAGAGCAGGGGCTGGTCGCGGCGACGGGAACGGACCGGGGAGGCAACCGTCCGGAGCGCACCACGTACACGATCTCGGCAGCCGGCCGCGAGGCCTTCACGAAGTGGTTGCAGGACATGCTGGCCGCCCCGGTCAATGAATACCCCGCCTTCCCGCTGGCCATCTCCGAGGCCTACAACCTGCCCGCCGGCGGCGTCGTCGAACTCCTCGACCGGCGGCTCCAAGCGCTGCAGGAGCAGCTCGACTTCCTGGTCTCCGGGGAGGAAATGCTCACGAAGAAGGGTGTGGAGCGCAAGTACTGGATCGATGTCCAGTACCAGCAGAACGCGCTGCAGGCCGAAGTCGACTGGATCCGCAGCCTTCAGGACCAGCTCCGCTCCGGCGCGCTGCCATGGTGAGCCCCTGCACCACCCCCTGGCCGGGACCCGGCCGCCCCACGCTCAGCCCATCCAACGATTCACACCAGCCCCCAAATTCACACCAGCCCCTAAGGAACCGCATGGAAAACGTAGCCCGGCCATGGCCGGCACTCTGGTCCCTGGTGATCGGTTTCTTCATGATCCTGATCGACACCACCATCGTCTCGGTGGCCAACCCCAGCATCATGGAGGGCCTCAACACTGACATCAACGCGGTGATCTGGGTAACCAGTGCCTACCTGCTTGCCTATGCCGTGCCGCTGCTCATCACGGGCCGGCTCGGCGACCGTTTCGGACCGAAGAAGCTCTACCTCTCCGGACTCGTCGTCTTCACCATGGCATCGCTGTGGTGCGGCCTCTCCGGCAGCGTCGAGATCCTCATCGCGGCCCGTGTGGTCCAGGGCCTCGGCGCGGCCATGATGACGCCGCAGACCATGGCCGTCATTACCCGGATCTTCCCCCCGGACCGCCGCGGAGCGGCCATGGGCATCTGGGGCGCCACGGCCGGCGTCGCCACGCTGGTTGGCCCGATCCTCGGAGGCGTGCTGGTGGACGGCCTCGGCTGGGAATGGATCTTCTTCATCAACGTTCCCGTCGGGATTGTCGGCTTCATCCTCGCCCAGCGTTTCGTCCCTTCGCTGACCACCCACCCGCACAAGTTCGATATTCCCGGCGTGCTGCTCAGCGCCCTCGGCCTCTTCCTTCTGGTCTTCGGCATCCAGGAGGGCGCGACGTACGACTGGGGCACCATCGCCGGCCCCATCACCGTCTGGGGCCTGATCATCAGCGGCATCGCCGTGCTGGTTGTCTTCGTCCTGTGGCAGAAGTTCAACACCGGTGAACCGCTGCTGCCCCTGTCCCTTTTCAAGGACCGGAACTTCTCGCTCGCCAACATTGCGATCACCACGGTGGGCTTCACTGTCACCGCGTTCAGCCTGCCGCTGATCTTCTATTACCAGATCGTCCGCGGACTGACCCCGACCCAGTCGGCGCTCATGATGGTGCCGATGGCGCTGATCTCGGGCGGCCTCGCCCCCGTCGTCGGCCGGATCATCGACAAGGTCAACCCGAAATTCATCACCGCATCCGGCCTGGTCCTGATGTCCGTGGCTCTGTTCTGGAATGCCCTGCTCATGCACCCTGACACCCCCATCTGGCTGTTCCTGCTGCCGAGCGCAGTGCTGGGCTTCGCCAATGCGGGCATTTGGGCGCCGTTGAGCTCTACCGTCACACGCAACCTGCCGCCGCGGCAGGCCGGAGCCGGCTCGGGTGTCTACAACACCACCCGCCAGATCGGCGCCGTGCTCGGCAGCGCCGCCATCGCCGTCCTGATCCAGTCGCGGCTTGCGGCCGAGCTCCCCGCCCGGCCCGGAGCAGGCGCAGACGCCAGCCCGATGGGCTTCGGCGGCGCCCTGCCCGCGGAGCTTCATGAGGGGTTCTCGACGGCGATGGGCCAATCTATCCTGCTGCCGGCGGCGGTCATCCTGCTCGGTGCAGCCGTGGCGCTGTTCTTCGCCAAGCCCAAGCCGGTCCAGGGCTGGGGCGAGCCGGAGTCCGCCGCGGCTGCTGGTACGGATTCAGCCGCTGGCGCGGCCGCCGGCGCGGACGCGGACAAGGCCGCCGCAGAGCGCGGCTAGCCTGGCGGCATCCGGATCAGCCAAGCAGCACGCTGGTCTGGATGCCGCCCGCCGAGAAACCCAGGCTCCGGGCCAGCGCCAGCGACCCCTTGTTGCTGACCTCTGAACGCCACTGCAGCGTCAGACCGGCGGCGAGGGCCTCGTGGGCGGCTATCGACGCGGCCAGCTTGCCCAGGCCGTTGCGCCGCCATTCGGGCGCGACCAGCACGCCCATGTGGGCCAGGAGCCCTTCCCATTCCGCATACGCCCCGCAGGCCACCGGCGTGCGGCGCCCGTCTTCCAGATGCAGGACAGTGAAGCGGTGTTCGAGGTCGGCGAGGCCCACCTCGTTGACGTCATCGGGCGGGCAGAACGTCTCCAGTTCGATCGCTTCGGGATTCCCGTGCGAGACGGTCAACTCCCCGGACGGCTGCTGCAGGGGGAGGTCGTCGGCGAAGAAAAGTGCGGCGGCGCCCAGCCCGTGGCCGCCGTGCCCGCGACTGATGGTCAGCAGTGTCACGTGCTGGGCCAGCTCTTCATCGGCGAGACCGTCGGCGGCGTCCAGCGCCCACTGCGGGCCCACCAGGGCGGAGTTGCCGAACAGGCGGACGAACTGGAGGGCCCGCGCTGTTTCATCAGCCCGGGTGAGCCGCACACCGGCGGCGGCCGCGAAGGCGCCGTCGTCGAACCCCAAACGGCGCGCCCATGCAAGCTGGACAATTTCAGCGGAACCGGGCTCAAGAGTCATGAATCAACCCTACCCACCGTGGCCGGACTTCCGTCCGGGGCCGCCTAGCCGAAGAGGACGGCGGCCTCGTCATAGCGGCTCTGCGGTACGGACTTGAGGTTGCCGAGCGCGGCGTCGAAACCGACGTGCACAATATCCGTGCCGTGCAGCGACACCATCGTCCCCCAGCGCTTCTCCACCACCGAGTCGATGGCCGCCATGCCCAGGCGGGTAGCCAGGACGCGGTCGAAGGCTGTCGGGACGCCACCGCGCTGGATGTGGCCAAGGACCGTCGCGCGGGTCTCGATGCCGGTGCGTGCCTCGAGCTCGGGCGCCAGCATTTCGGCGATGCCGCCGAGGCGGGGGCGGCCAAAGGTGTCGAGCCCGCGCTCCGAATGCGGGGACTCCTGGCCCTCGGGCACGAACCCCTCGGCGACGACAAGCAGCGGGGCGCGGCCACGGTCGTGGGCGGAAATGACCCACTCGGCGATCTGTTCCATGGAGGCTTTCTGCTCCGGGATCAGGATGGCGTGGGCGCCCGAGGCCATGCCGGCGTGCAAGGCGATCCAGCCCACATGCCGTCCCATGACTTCGGCGATCATGCAGCGGTGGTGGGACTCTCCGGTGGTGCGCAGCCGGTCGATTGCCTCGGTGGCGATTTCCACGGCCGTGTCGAAGCCGAAGGTGTAGTCCGTGGCGTCCAGATCGTTGTCGACCGTCTTGGGCACGCCCACGATCTTGAGGCCGGCGTCGGTGAGCCGCTTTGCGGCGGCCAGGGTGCCCTCGCCGCCGATGGCGATGATGGCGTCGATCCCGAGCCGGTCCATGTTGGCTTTGATGACCTCGGGACCGCCGCCGTTCTCAAACGGGTTGGTGCGGGACGTGCCGAGGATGGTGCCGCCCTGCTTGGCGATGCCGCGGACCATGGTGCGGGGAATCTCCACGATGTCGCCCTCGACGACGCCGCGCCAGCCATCCTTGAAGCCCACGAACTGCTGCCCGTGGACAGCGATTCCTTTGAGGACGGCGCCGCGGATGACGGCGTTCAGGCCGGGGCAGTCTCCGCCGCTGGTGAGGATTCCAATTTTCATGTCTTGGCTCAAATCCTGGTTTGAAGGGGTACAGGCAGAGCGCCACGCTGAGCTCACCTAGAGTCTAGTGGCGGGTGTGGGGCAGGACACAAACGGTTACAAAAGGTGCCCCCGCCGTGGAGGCGGGGGCACCTTTTCGTGGTGCGGCGCGGCTACCGGGCGCCGCTACCGGACGTCGATTGCCGCGGGGCCGGGACGGCTGTGATGGACGTCAGGGCCGGGAGGAGCGCTTCGAGAGGAAGCTTTCGAGGACGATTGCATTGCGCTGGTCCGGCAGCAGCAGCCAGGCCGCGACGTAGAACACGAACGCCGGCCCGGGGAGCAGGCTCAGGAGCAGGTAGGCGATCCGGACCCAGGCCACATCAACCCTCAGTTTGGCGGCAATTCCGCCGCAGACGCCGCCAACCCAGCGCTGCGGACCACGTTTCAGGCCGAGGCCCCGGACGGTGTCGAAGAATTTATCCATGGTTCAAGACTTCCTTGTAGTTGACTGATTGTCACGCCTGCGTGCCGAGACCAGGCCGCCCACGATCAGGGCGGCCCCGGCACCGATCATCAGGCCGATCAGGACATAGGTGCCGTTGAGGGCCACGAGGCCGAGCCGGGAAATGATGATCAGTGCGGCCAGGGCCACCACCGTCAGTCCCCAGACCACTGTGCCCACCCGGGCGGGGGAACCCGCTTCCGGGTCCTCCCCGGCGTCGGCCGGCCGCAAATCGTCATAGCTGCTCATGTCAGTTGCCTTCCTTGATGGTCACGTTGCTGACGGTGCCGGAGATCTCGAGGACCAGCCGGGCGCCCGGCTGCGTGGTGTTGTAGTCGCTTTGCTGCTTCGTGATGCCGCCGCGGTCCTGGTTGCCGTCGTGGAGGTTGCCCATGGTCATGTCCGCCTGGACGTGCACCGGGACGGTGGCGGGGATGACGACGGTCAGGTTGCTGGCCGTTGCGTCGATCGGAACTACGACGTCGGATTCCAGGGGCGGATTCAACGCCAGCTTGGTCAGGTCCACGGTTCCGGCGCCGCCGGTGATCTCGAAGCCGCCTTGGGCCTGTTCAATGCTCGCCGGCGTCCAATCGGCGTTCTGGAAACGGAACCGGTCCCCGTGCGGAACCACGCTGAAGATTGCGCCGATCAGCAGGGCCACGACTGCGAAGAAGCCCAGGACCCCGGAGGACCGGCCCCGCAACCCTGCGAACAGGATCCCGAGACCCAGGATGGCCGCGCCGAAGGCCCAGACCAGCGCGTTGCCGGCGTCGCCGAGATCGATCACGTTGGCAGCGTCGAGGGCCTTGATGCCGCCGCCCACCAGGAGGGCGGAGCCGACGGTAATCGCGACCGCCGGGGCACCCGGACCAGGGTTCCGCGGCGCGGCCGGCGGGGGCGGGGTGGGCCCGGACCCCTGGCCATAACCGCCGGGGGGAACGGGGCCGGACGGAATGGGTCCCGACGGCGGAGGCGGACCCCAGGCCGGGACGGCGTCGGAGACTCCGGACCCGTCAGCGGGGTGGTCATAAGCCGGGCCGGCGCCCTGCGGGAAGCTGCCGGCGGATTGCGGCCCGGCGCCGGTGCGGGGGTTGCCCGCAAAAGCTGTGGCGCCGATCGGGCTGCTGGACTCGTAACGCGATGGCATCGGAGTGGCTCCGTTCCGGATCTTGTTGCGTTGGGTCAGGTAGTAAACGAGGTAGATGGCGCCGCCCACCCAGACGACGGTCCAGACAAAGGCGCCGAAGCCGAAGCGGTCCCAGCCCCAGACCCCGGAGCCCAGACTGGGGAATCCGATGACCGAGGTGATGAGGGCGCCGGTCATGCCGCCCGTCCACCGGCCTGCGGCGGCCTCCTGGACGTGAATGCGGCCGTCAGGTTCGGGCAGCAACGCCCAGGCCAGGCCGTAGACGAGAACCCCAATTCCAGCGAAGACGGTCAGGACGATCAGGACGCCGCGGATGATCAGGGGGTCGACGCCGAGCCGGTGGGCTATGCCGCTGGCCACGCCACCGATCCAGCGGTCGCGTCCGCGGTAGATGCCCTGGCCGCGGATCCAGTCGAAGAAATTCTGGGTTTGCCGGCCGGGCAACGGTCCATTCGGGTCGCCGGGCGGGAAAAGCCGCGGCGGCTCCGGCGGCGCGCCGGCCGGCCCGGAACCGGCCGGAGCGGACGGGTCTGTGCCGGGAAGCTCTGTGCCGGGAAGCTCGGTGCCTGGAAGTTCCGTGTCCGGACGTTCCGGGCCGGGAAGTTCCGTGTCCGGACGTTCTGACTTTGGAAGTCCTGATTCCGGAATTTCCAGGTGGGGTCGATCCGTGGCCGGCCGGTCTGCGGAGGCCGGGCCTTCATCGGGGTGCGGAGTGTGCGGGTTCATACTTCGATCCTTCCCGTTCCCGGCGTCGGGCTCTACTGGGGAACACCCTGAACCGTCCCTGAGTGGCCCCCGGGTTGGGCCCCCAAACGCGTCCGGGGAACCCCGATCCGTGCTTGGATTGATGCATGACAACCGCGCCCGCCCGCCCGCCGCTGGTCCGCAGCAGCGATCGCGTGATTGCCGGCGTGTGCGCAGGCCTCGCCAACCACCTGGGCTGGCCGGTGCGCATGGTCAGGATCGGCATGGTGGTCGCTGCGCTCGCGGGCGGGGCCGGGGTGGCCTTCTACGCCTGGCTCTGGATCATGGTCCCCACGGCGGATGAAAGCGCCCGGCGCAACGCCCGCCGCCCGGCGTCGCCCATCGCTCCGGCAGTCAGCTCCCCGGACGTCCCCGCAGTCCCCACCATGCCCGACGCCCCCGGCACGACAGGAGCCTCCGGAACCCGCGGCACGCCAGGAATGACGCCGCCGGGGTCCTGGCGGTCCAAGGTATCGGGCATGCCCTTCGGCAAGGAGATTCTGCTGGGTGCAGGCCTCCTTCTGGCCGCCGGGATTCTGATCGCCCGGCTCCTGGGAGTCGACGTGCCGCTGGGCACCCTGATCCCGGTCGCGGCCATCCTGGGCGGAGCCGCGATCGCCTGGATGCAACTGGACGAGACCCGCCGGGCGGGGCTCGTGGACAAGACCAAGGCGGACCAGGCCGGCGGCTGGGCGCGCCTCGCGGCCGGGCTCGCCCTCGTCGTGGCCGGCGTCCTGGTCATGGTGTCCGGCTCAGGGTCCTGGGAACAGACCTGGCTGGCCCTCCTGGCCTCCGTGGCCGTGCTGGGCGGCGTGGCCCTGGTGCTGCTGCCATGGGGGCTGAAGTTCTGGCGCGATCTGGAAACCGAGCGCGCCGGGCGGGTGCGCGCCACCGAGCGTGCTGAGATCGCCGCCCACCTCCATGACTCGGTGCTGCAGACCCTCGCCCTGATCCAGCGCCGTGCCGGGAACGAGCACGACGTCATCAGGCTGGCCCGCGCCCAGGAGCGCGAACTGCGGGGCTGGCTGTACCGGGATGCCGACAAGGAATCCGGCCACCTGTCCGAAGGCATCAATGAAGCGGCCGCGGAGGTCGAGGACGCCCTCGGGCACGCGGTCGAGGTGGTCAGCGTCGGGGACTGCCTTATGACCCCACGCCATGAGGCCCTCGTCCAGGCATCCCGCGAGGCGATGCTGAACGCCGCCCGGCACGGCGGCGGCGCCGTGTCCGTGTACCTGGAAGTCACCGACGCCGCCGCAGAAGTTTTCGTCAAGGACCGGGGCCCGGGGTTCGACCCGGATTCCGTTCCGCTCGACCGGCTCGGCGTCCGCGAATCGATCATCGGCCGGATGAACCGCCACGGCGGCACCGCCGCCATCATCAGCAGCCCGGACGGCACCGAAGTGCGGCTCCGGCTGCCCGTCACCGTCGCACCATCTGCCGGAACTGCGGCGGCTGCCGCCAACAACGCCAACGGAGAGGCCAGGCCGTGACCAGCCCAGCATCAGAAAACCCAGCATCAGGAAGCCCTACACCGGGGAGCCCCGCACCGGGGAGCCCCGCACCGGTTCGGGTGGTGATCGTGGACGACCACGCCATCTTCCGCTCCGGGTTGAAGGCGGATCTGGACCCGGACATCGTCGTCGCGGGGGAGGCCGGAACCGTGGAGGAGGCAATCGCGGTCATCGCGGTCCAGCGCCCTGACGTGGTGCTGCTGGACGTCCACCTTCCCGGTGGCCGGGGTGGCGGCGGACGCGAGGTCCTGGCCGGCTCGGCGCCGCTGCTGGCCACCACACGGTTCCTGGCGCTGAGCGTCTCGGACGCGGCCGAAGACGTGGTGTCCGTGATCAGGGCGGGCGCACGTGGCTATGTCACCAAGACAATTTCCGGCGCCGAGATCAGCGGCGCCGTCCGCCGCGTGGCCGGCGGCGACGCCGTCTTCTCGCCCCGCTTGGCGGGATTCGTCCTGGATGCGTTCGGCACCGCCCCCGCGGACATCGCCGACGACGAGCTGGACAAGCTCTCGGCACGGGAGCTCGAAGTGATGCGCCTTATCGCCCGCGGCTACAGCTACAAGGAGGTGGCCAAGGAACTGTTCATCTCGATCAAGACAGTTGAAACCCACGTCTCGGCTGTGCTGCGCAAGCTCCAGCTCTCCAGCCGCCACGAGCTGACCCGCTGGGCCGCGGAGCGCCGCCTCCTTTAACCCAAGGATGCGCTATCACTTAGGGTCCTTTTGCCGCGGCAATAAGGCCCATATGTGATAGCGCATCGGGGTTTGTGACGGGTTACTTGGCCTTGCCGAGGAAGTCCTGCAGGCGGGCGACGCCCGTGGCGAGGTCGTCGTCGCCCAGCGCATAGGACAAGCGCAGGTAGCCGGACGGGCCAAAGGCCTCGCCGGGAACCACAGCCACTTCGACCTCGTCCAGGATCAACGCCGCGAGTTCGGCAGAGGTGGCCGGACGCACGGGACCGTTCGCCGACGGGAACTCCTTGCCCAGCAGCGCGCGGACGTCCGCGTACACGTAGAACGCGCCCTTCGGCGTCGGGCAGTCAACGCCCTCAATCGCGTTCAGGCCCGCCACGATCGCCTTGCGGCGGCGGTCAAATGCCACCTTCATCTCGTCGACGGCGGTCAGCGGCCCGGACACGGCGGCGAGGGCGGCGACCTGGGGGATGTTGGAGACGTTCGACGTCGCGTGGGACTGCAGGTTGGTGGCGGCCTTGATGACGTCCGCAGGCCCGATCATCCAGCCCACGCGCCAGCCGGTCATGGCATAGGTCTTGGCGACGCCGTTGAGGATGACCACCTTGTCGGCGAGCTCGGGAACTGCGGTGGCGATCGAAGTGAACGGCACGCCGTCGTAGGTCAGGTGCTCGTAGATCTCGTCGGTGACAACCCACAGGCCCTTGGACGCGGCCCACTGGCCGATCTCCCTGACCTGCTCGGGCGAGTACACGGCACCGGTGGGGTTGGAGGGGGAGACGAACAGCAGGATCTTGGTGCGCTCGGTGAGGGCCGCTTCCAGCTGGTCCACGGTGACCAGGTAGCCCTGCTCCGGGCCCGCGAAGACCTCCACCGGCACGCCGCCGCCCAGCCGGATGGCCTCGGGGTACGTGGTCCAAAACGGGGTGGGCACAATGACCTCGTCGCCCGGATCCAGGAGGGTGGCGAAGGTGTTGTAGACGGCCTGTTTGCCGCCGTTTGTCACCAGCACCTGGGATGCCTCGGCCTTGTAGCCGGAATCCCGGAAGGTCTTGTCCGCGATGGCCTGCTTCAGCTCGGGAAGCCCGGCCGCGGGGGAGTAGCGGTGGTACTTCGGCTGGCTGGCGGCCTCGATGGCGGCCTGCACAATGTAGCCGGGGGTCGGGAAATCGGGTTCCCCGGCACCGAAGCCAATGACCGGACGGCCGGCTGCCTTCAGCGCCTTCGCCTTGGCATCGACGGCCAGAGTGGCGGATTCGGCTATGGCGGAAATGCGCTGGGAAATGCGGGCAGCAGACATGGGCGGGTCCGTTCTTCGCTTGCAGCTGGAAGGCTGGATATGGGATTCGACGAAATCTACTCTATGCTGTTCAGCGGATCCCCCGGGGTGCCTGAACCCGAATGTGACTGGCGGCTGTCAGTTGGTTTTCGCAGGCACGCAGGGGTCCGGAAGAGGGCCGGTTCGACGTAGGCGCAGTTGTTGCGTAGACTGGTTCTCCGGTGTTGAAAACACGATGATGGCCTGCGCCTCAGGGAAGCCTGTGGGACGCGTCGGCCGGAGCGATTTTTCTCCCCGAAGGGTAGTGGCGCAATTGGTAGCGCAGCGGTCTCCAAAACCGCAGGTTGCAGGTTCGAGTCCTGTCTGCCCTGCGCATGCTGTTCCGGGACATCCGGAACCAGCGCAGCAACCATGGTTCAGTTCAGAGCCGGGTATCCGATCATTGCGAGGATGAGTGAGGACCAGGTGACCGAAACAGCTGCCAGCAGCTCCAAAGGCCGCCCCGCCAAGAATGCCGTCAAGCCCGGCTTCTTCGCTCGTATCGCGATCTTCATCCGCCAGGTCATTGGCGAGCTGAAGAAGGTCGTCGCACCGACCCGCAAAGAACTGATCAACTACACACTCGTGGTACTGGTGTTCGTGACCATCATGATGGTGATCGTCACCTTGCTGGACCTGGCCTTTGGGACCGCGGTCAGCTGGGTCTTCGGCGGCAGCAGCCCCACGGACAGCTAAGGCGACCGGTCCGCAGACTGCGTGGATGCCCCGGGAAACCGGAGATTCCGCGGGGTGTGCGGAATTGAGTCATTTAAATAGGCATGTTAGGCAATGAGGAAGCAGGAGACCAAGTGTCTGAGCAGGAGCTCGAGGTAACTGAGACTGAGCTGGATAAGAGCCAGGACGCCGCGGTGGAAGCCGCGGAAGAGTCCGAGGCTGTGTCTGCTGCGCCCGAATCCGACGTCACTGACGAGGCCGTAGCCACGGAAGAAGAAGCGGCAGAAGACGCCGAAGCTGCAGAAGCAGGCGACGCTGACGCCGAAGACGCTGACGACGCCGACGTGCTGGCAGCGGCGGCCGCCAAGGCCGACGTCGACCCCGCCGATGAGTTCAAGGCCAAGCTGCGCCGCCAGGAGGGTGACTGGTACGTCATCCACTCCTACGCAGGCTACGAGAACCGCGTCAAGGCCAACCTTGAGACCCGCATCCAGACCCTGGACATGGAAGATTACATCTTCGAAATCCAGGTCCCTATGGAGGAAGTCGTTGAGATCAAGAACGCTCAGCGCAAGGTCATCAACCGCGTCCGCATCCCCGGCTACGTCCTGGTCCGCATGGACCTGACGGACGCTTCCTGGGGCGCCGTCCGCCACACCCCCGGTGTCACCGGCTTCGTGGGCAATGCCCACAACCCGGTCCCGCTGCGCCTCGATGAGGTCTTCTCCATGCTCGCGCCGGTCTTCGAAGAAGAGCAGGCCGAGAAGGGCAAGCCGGTCAAGCACGCCGCCGCCCAGGTCGACGTCGACTTCGAGGTTGGCGAGTCGGTCATCGTCAAGGAGGGCCCGTTCGAGACCCTCCCCGCCACGATCTCCGAGATCAAGATCGATTCCCAGACTCTCGTGGTGCTGGTGTCCATCTTCGAACGCGAGACTCCGGTCACCCTGGCGTTCAACCAGGTCAGCAAGATCTAGCTGTACCCCAAGAATTCGCCCCGGGCTGCCCGCTTAGCAGCCACGGAGCGGCCGGCCGCCTTGCCATGGCGGCCACCAACCTGAGGCACGCTCCTGTGCCCCAGGACGTATTTGAGAGAAGGACCTACATTGGCTCCCAAGAAGAAGGTCACCGGCCTCATCAAGCTGCAGATCCAGGCAGGTGCCGCTAACCCGGCCCCGCCGATCGGTCCTGCGCTCGGCCAGCACGGTGTCAACATCATGGAATTCTGCAAGGCGTACAACGCTGCGACGGAAGCCCAGCGCGGCAACGTTATCCCCGTGGAGATCACGGTCTACGAAGACCGTTCCTTCACGTTCATCACCAAGACCCCGCCGGCTGCAGAGCTCATCAAGAAGGCTGCAGGCGTCGCCAAGGGTTCGGCTACCCCGCACACCGTCAAGGTTGCCAAGCTGACCCAGGCCCAGGTCAACGAGATCGCCACCACCAAGATGGAAGATCTCAACGCCACCAGCCTCGAAGGCGCAGCGAAGATCATCGCCGGCACCGCCCGCTCCATGGGTATCACCGTCGAGGGTTAATTCCCCACCGCTGAAGCGCCGGGTTTCGGGCAACCGATCACGACGCCGGTCAGCACCGCCGGCCAGCCGGCACCACCTAAACAATGAAGAGCGGAATTCCGGAACTGATAAACCAGCCGGAATGCCGCCTGTGGCAGGGCCCAGCGCGGTCCGCAGACCACAACTGCACAAGGAGAAATAAGCAGCATGGCAAAGCGCAGCAAAGCATATGAGGCAGCCGCCGCCAAGATCGACGCGGAGAAGTTCTACGCGCCGTTCGAGGCAGTGACGCTCGCCAAGGACACCAACCCGTCCAAGTTCGACGCCACCGTTGAGGTCGCTTTCCGCCTGGGCGTTGACCCGCGTAAGGCCGACCAGATGGTCCGCGGCACCGTCAACCTGCCGCACGGCACCGGTAAGGTCGCCCGCGTCCTCGTCTTCGCAACGGGCGACAAGGCCGAGGCTGCAATCGCAGCCGGCGCCGACTTCGTTGGTTCCGATGACCTGATCGAAAAGATCGCCGGCGGCTGGACCGACTTCGACGCCGCCGTCGCCACCCCTGACCTCATGGGCAAGGTTGGCCGCCTCGGCAAGGTCCTGGGTCCGCGTAACCTGATGCCGAACCCGAAGACCGGCACCGTGACCGCTGACGTCGCCAAGGCCGTCAACGACATCAAGGGCGGCAAGATCGACTTCCGTGTCGACAAGCACTCGAACCTGCACTTCATCATCGGCAAGGTTTCGTTCGACGCCATCAAGCTGGCCGAGAACTACGCAGCCGCACTGGAAGAGGTTCTTCGCCTCAAGCCGTCCGCTTCCAAGGGCCGCTACATCCAGAAGGCCACCGTCGCCACCACGTTCGGCCCGGGCATCTCGGTTGACCCCAACGTCACCAAGGTCCTGACCGAGGTCTAGTCCTCACCGGATCCTTGGATCCTCGGAGCCGCCAGCAACACGCGCGTCACCAGTTCCAGCGAAAGGCCGTCCCGCAACCGCGGGGCGGCCTTTCGTCGTCCGTGCGCCGGGATCCTCTGGCGTCGGGAACCCCTGGTGTCCGGAACCCCTGGCGTCCGGAACCCGTGGAGCCCGAACCCTTGGAGCCGCCGGGCCTGCCGGTTAAGCTGTCCCGGTGACTACGCCGTCGTACCTCATCGAGCAACTCTCCCTGCCCGCCAGCCTCGATGCCGCTGACCCCGGTGACCCTGATGCGGCGGAGTTCCTCGAGTTCATGGAACTCTGCGATGAGCTCATTGTGCAGACCTGGGGAAACCTGGACCGGGCATCGTCCGCCGCGGCCCGGCTTCAGTACTGGCAGGACACCGCCTACACCCGGATCCGGCTCTTCTTTGTCCGTGTTGACGGGCGGATGGTGGCCAACTCCTGGGTCCGCTGCGAATTGCAGGAGAATCTCAGCAGTGCGCTGCTGCACGTGAGTGTCTTGGATTCCTTCGCCGGGCGGGGGATTGGCAGGGCACTTCTGGAGCACGCCGAGGCGCTGGCCGCCGCTGACGGACGGACAATCCTGCAGACCTTCACGGAGCACCCTGCCGATTTCGACGTCGATGGCCCCAACCTCATCAAGCCCGCCACGGGGACCGGCGTGCTGCCAGCAGGCGCGCGCGGTGTCCGTTTCGCCGGACGGGCAGGCTACCGCCTGGAGCAGGTCGAACGGTTCAGCTCGCTCGATCTCCCGCCCGCTGCGGACCTCGATGCCCTTGAGCGTGACGCCCTGGCCAGCGCGGGGGACTATGAACTGCTGCACTGGACCGATTCCTGCCCGGAGGAACATGCCGCCCAGCTCGCGGTGCTGATGTCGCGCATGAGCACCGACGCCCCCTCCGGAGCGCTGAGCTACGAGCCGGAAACCTGGGACGTGGCCCGGGTCCGCCACGTCGAGGACACCTGGCGGCGGGCCGGCCAGTCCTCCCTCGTGGTGGCGGCACGGCACCGGGTCAGCGGTGAACTGGCCGCCTATACCGTCCTGCAGACAACAGCTGACAAGCCCTGGCTGGCCAGCCAGGACGACACCCTGGTCGCGGCCGGCCACCGGGGCCACCGGCTGGGCATGCTGGTCAAGATCCTCAACCTGCGCCTGCTGCGGGAGGCGTACCCTGCGGTCCGGCGCGTCCTGACCTATAACGCCGCCGAAAACGATCACATGCTCCGCATCAACATTGCGCTGGGCTTCCATCCGGCGGGCTACGACGGCGAGTGGCAGCGGACCGCTGCCGCCGCGGGCGCAGCCACCGGCACTGACATCCGGAACTGACCGGGCGCCGAATGGAGCGGAAACTGCCCGGCGTCACCAATGGAACAGCGGCCCAAACCAGCATATGCTGGCGGTTGAAAGCCCGGTTTGAGCCGGGCCGTACCGATGGCGGGTGGCACAACGGCTGGGAAGATGCCCTCTATGGCAAACGATGTACGGATTGAGCAGCTGTGGATCCCCGATTCCCTTGACGCGCCCGATGCCGCCGACTTCCTCGCCGCCATCGAAGTAGGGCGCAGGGTCCGGATGCAGACCTGGGGCACCGACGACCTTGCCTACGCGCCGCAGGAAAAGCTTCTTGAGATGGCGGACCCCTACGAACGCCAGGTGATCCTCGTGGCCAAGATCGACGGCGTCATTGTCGGGACGGCGGACATCGCCCTGCCGCTCGTCGACAACCTCGACCTCGCCGAATTCACGCTCGACATCCTTCCGGAATTCCGGCGCCAGGGCGTGGGGAGGCAGCTGCTCGAGGCCGCGGAACACTTCGCCCGGGACGAGGGCCGCCACACGATCCTGATCGACACCAACCACCCGGGATCAACCCTGACGGACCCGGAGACCGAACAGCTCGTGCCCGGCAGCGGCGTCGGGTTTGTCCCGTTGGGAAGCCGCGACGTGGAATTCGCCCGCCACACCGGCTACACCCTGCAGCACATCGAACAGTTCAGCTCCTGCGCGCTGCCGCTGGACACCAAACTCGTCGCCGAACTTGAGGCCGAGGCCGAGGAAGCCAATGGCGGCCGCTACCGCCTGCACCACTGGACCGACCGGTGCCCTGACCAGTGGCTCGAGGCCGTCGCCGCCCTGGAAAACCAGGCAGGCGAGGACGAAGTGCCGGGCCCGGATGCCCAGGAGATGGTGTTCGACGGCGGCATCCTCCGGGAAGCGGAGGAAGTCACCATTGCCCAGGGCCGCCGGACGGTGGTCACCGCCGTCGAGCACATCGCCAGCGGATCGCTCGTGGGCCTGACCACCATCAGCGTCCTGGCCCAGCGCCCGGACGTCGTCTTCCAGGACGACACCGTGGTGCTGCAGGGACATCGCGGCAACAAGCTCGGTCTGCTGATCAAGGTCGCCAACATGGAACGGCTCAGCGAACAGTTCCCGGACGCCCGGGTCCTGTACACATGGAACGCCCCCGAGAACCGCTACCTCCTGAAGGTCAACCTGCAGCTCGGCTTCACGACAGCGGGCGTGACGGGTCTCTGGCAGAAAGAACTCCCCAACTTCGGCCCTGCTGTCAGCTGAGGTCCAGGGCTGAGGTCCTGCTTGACCCTGTCCGCCGGGCCCGATTTGGAACACGCGCGCCGCGTCCCGTAAGCTTGGAGGACCAAAGACCGTCGGTTGTTGGAAATCCACTCTCCCAAGCAAGACTCACTTCTGCAGTCGCGCCGGGAGAGCGCAGTGGATTTCCGGACGAAGGACCCTGAACATAGGGCGGCCGGCGCAGGTGAACGAAGCAAAGCTCCGCGGTCATGGACCGCGTCGAGACAAGCCCCGTGCATCTGCGCGGGGCGTTTTTTAGTTTTAGCTCTTTTGAGCGGGGACCCGGACACACCGGCACTATCCCCGGAAGGAGGGTTATGGCAACGCCTAGCAAGGTTTCAGCAGTAGCTGAGATCACTAACGATTTCAAGGAATCGAACGCCGCTGTCCTGACCGAATACCGTGGGCTCACCGTTGCACAGCTCAAGCAGCTGCGTGTCTCTCTCGGCCAGGAAACCAAATTCTCGGTCGTCAAGAACACCCTGACCGCTATTGCAGCCAAGGAAGCTGGTGTCGAAGCATTCGACGGTCAGCTCGCCGGCCCCACTGCAATCGCGTTCATCAAGGGTGACGCAGTTGCCGCTGCCAAGAGCCTGACGGATTTTGCCAAGGCCAACAAGCAGCTGGTCATCAAGACCGGTTACTTCGAGGGCAAGGCACTGAACGCCAGCGAAGTTGCTGCCCTGGCAGCACTCGAGTCCCGTGAGCTGCAGCTCGCCAAGGTTGCAGGCATCCTCAAGGCTCCTGCTGCCGCCGCTGTACGCATCATCGACGCACTGCGCCTCAAGCTTGAAGAAGAGAACGGTGCACCGGCAGCAGCCGAAGCACCCGCCGCTGAAGAAGCTCCCGCAGCAGATGCAGCAGCCGAGGCCGAAGCACCGGCCGAAGCCGCAGCCCCCGAAGAGAACTAGTCCTCTTCTCCATAAGACTCCGGTGCGACAGCGAGCCTCAGGCCCGCCGCGCACCACTATAGGAAGGACGCCACACCATGGCGAAGCTCACCAACGAAGAGCTCATTGAAGCTTTCAAGGAACTGACCATCATCGAGCTCTCCGAGTTCGTCAAGCTCTTCGAAGAGACCTTCGAAGTTACTGCTGCTGCTGTTGCCGTTGCCGGCCCCGCCGCTGCTGCAGAAGAAGCTGAAGAGAAGACTGACTTCGACGTCATCCTCGAAGCTGCTGGCGACAAGAAGATCGCAGTGATCAAGGAAGTTCGCGCCATCACCTCCCTGGGCCTCAAGGAAGCCAAGGACCTGGTTGACAGCGCACCCAAGGCTGTTCTCGAAGGCGCCACCAAGGAAGCTGCCGAGAAGGCAAAGGCTCAGCTCGAAGAAGCTGGCGCCCGCGTTACCCTCAAGTAACTCCCGCCGTCCGGATCCCTCGCGATCCGCACTGCTCGAAGGAAACCCCGTCCACTCAGGTGGGCGGGGTTTCCTGCGTTCTGCGGGTTTGGAAAGCGAATTCCCGCGGCCGCCGGTGAACGGTACCCAAGGATTCGGCAAAGTTTTTCTAATACCCCTGTCGCACTTGATGGCGCGACCCTAGACTTTGGATTTGTGCCCACCGGCCCCCAACGTTCAGGAGTTCACCACAATGACGGACCCAAACACTTTCCCCTCCCGCCGCGCCATGCTCGCGGCAGCCCTCGTGGGCGGGGGAGCAGCCGCTGCCGCGCTGACCGGAGCCCCGGCTGCACAGGCCGGCGGCGACCAGGCCAGCGGCAAAAAACAGTTCACCCTGACGGTGCTCGGCACCACGGATCTGCACAATAACGTCTTCAACTGGGACTATTTCAAGAACGTGCCCTACGCCGATGCCGCCGGGAACAAGATCGGGATCGCCCAGGCCGCGACCCTGATCAGCGCCATGCGGGCCGAGCGCGGCGCTGCCAGCACGCTGACCATCGACGCCGGGGACACCATCCAGGGCACGCCCCTGGCCTACTACTTCGCCAAGATCAACCCCATCTCGGCAACCGTGAAACACCCCATGGCGCTGGCCATGAACGCGATCGGCTACGACGCCGTGGGGCTGGGCAACCACGAGTTCAACTACGGCATCGACCTCCTGCGCACCTGGGAGCGGCAACTGGACTTCCCGCTGCTGGGCGCCAACGTCCACGACGCCGTATCGGGCGGGCGCGCCTTCACCCCCTACGTCCTGAAGCGGATCAAGACTGATAGCGGCTGGCTGACAGTCGGCCTGGTCGGCTTTGTGACGCCGGGCTGCGCACTCTGGGACCGGGACAATGTCCAGGGCAAGCTCGATTTCAACGGCATCGTCGAAGAGGCCAGGACTCTCATCCCGCAGGTGAAGGCCGCCGGGGCCGACGTCGTGATCGTCACGAGCCATTCGGGAGCGACGCCCGGATCCTCTTACGGCGACGCCCTGCCCTTCCCCGAGAACGCGTCCACCCAGCTGGCCGAGGAAGTCCCCGGCATTGACGCCATCCTGGTCGGGCACGCCCACTTGGAGATCCCGGAGCGCTACGTCACCAACAAGGCCACAGGCAAGCAGGTGCTCCTGACCGAGCCGCTCAAGTGGGGCATGCGCGTCTCCGTCATGGACCTCGAGCTCGCCAAGGAGAAGGGGCAGTGGACCGTCACTGCGGCGCATTCGCACCTGTTGGACGCCAAGACCGTCGACGCCGATCCCGCCGTCGTCCGGGCCGTCGAGGCCGGGCACGAAGCCACGGTGAGCTACGTCAACGAGGTCATCGGGACCTCCACGGCGCCGCTCAGCACGGCCACCGCCTGCTGGGAGGACTCTGCCGCGATCGACGCCATCAACTACGTCCAGGCCAGCACCATCAAGGCCGAGCTCGCCAACACCCCCGCGGCGGGGCTGCCCGTCCTGTCCATTGCGGCGGCCTTCTCCCGTGCAGTCGATGTCAAGGCCGGACCGCTGACCATCCGCGATGTCGCGGGGCTGTACATCTTCGACAACACGCTGCTCGCCATCAAGGTCACCGGAGCGCAGGTCAAGGCCTACCTGGAGTGGTCCGCGCAGTACTTCAAGCCGGTGGCCACCACCACGGCCAGGGCCCAGGACGTCACCAACGCCGTGACGGCCACGGCCCCGAACGGCACGCCCGACTACAACTACGACGTCGTCTACGGACTCGACGCGCCGCTGAACTACGAGATCGACCTCGCCCGGCCGGCGGGGGACCGGATCGCCAACCTCAGCTACGGCGGCCAGGCGCTGCAGCCCGAGCAGGAATTCGCCCTGGCCATCAACAACTACCGGCAGAGCGGCGGCGGCAACTTCCCGGCCGTGAAGAGTGCGCCGGTGCTCTCGAACAGCCAGCAGGAGATCCGGCAGCGCATCATCGACTATGTCGTGGACCGCGGCACCCTGGACGTCGCCGTGTTCAGCCAGGCCAACTGGCGGCTCACCGTCAACGGGACGCCACTGACGGTCACCGCCTGACCCGCCCGCTTAAGCCAACGCGGGGTCACTTATCGCCCATCCGGAGCGTCGGAATGGGCGATACGTGACCCCGTGTCGTTTTTAACCCGGGCGGGCTAGTTTGGTTCGGTGATGTCGGCGACGACGGCGCCCAGCGCCGCCGTCAGGGCGTCCGCGTCCACGAACGCGCTGTAGCCGTGTTCCCCGGCGCCCATGGAGATCCGCCGGCCCGTGATGGTCTGGTCGGCGTAGACGGGCCAGGGGCGGATGCTGCCGAGCGGCGTGATGGTCCCGCGCTCGTACCCGGTGGCCTCGAAGGCGGTATCCGCCGCCGGCAGCGAGAGCTTGTTGACGCCCAGCAGCGCCCGCAGCTTGGGCCAGGAGATCTGCCGGTCGCCGGGGACCAGGGCGAACAGGAAACTGCCGTCCTTGTGCTTGACCACGAGCGACTTCACGATATCCGCGGGCCGGATCCCAAGGATTCCGGCCGCCTCCTCAAGGCTGCGGGCGGCCAGGCGTTCCACGATCTCGACGTCCAGCCCGCGCGCCGCGGCATCGGCCAGGAACCGCTCGCGGCCACCGCTGGTGGTTTCCTGCTCTGCCATTCCCATCAAACCTTTCCCTGACTCTTCCTGGCTGTGCCCGGTTCGCCGGGTAACCCGGTTCAGTCGCGGTACAGCAGCAGCGCCTCGCCCTGGCCGCCACCGCCGCACAGGGACACGGCCGCCTTGCCGGTGCCCCGGCGCTTGAGCTCGTGGGCCGCGTGCAGGGCCAGCCTGGCCCCTGAGGCCCCGATCGGGTGGCCCAGGGCGATGGCCCCACCGTGGATGTTGCACTGCTCCAGCGGATAGTTGAGGTCCTTCAGGGACTGCACCGCGACGGAACCGAAAGCCTCGTTGATTTCGATGAAGTCGAGGTCCGCGGCGGACCAGCCGGCCTTGTCCAGGGCGTTCTTGATGGCGTTCGACGGCTGGGAATGCAGCGAGTTGTCCGGCCCGGCGACCTGGCCCGGCTTGCCGACTACCGCGAGGTACTCGAGGCCGTTGTCCTCGGCGAACTTGCGGCTGCTGAGCACCAGGGCGGCGGCGCCGTCGGACAGGGGAGAGGAGTTGCCCGCGGTGATGGTTCCGTCGGTGACGAACGCCGCGCGCAGGCCGGCCAGCGATTCGACCGTCGTGTCCGGCCGGATGCCCTCGTCGGAGGTGACGGCGATCGGATCGCCCTTGCGCTGCTTGACGCTCATCGCGGCGATCTCGCCGTCGAAGACGCCGTCCTTGGCGGCCCGGGCGGCACGCTGGTGCGACTGGGCCGCCACCTCGTCCTGGGAGGCCCGGTCGATGCCGAGGGTCAGGTTCTTGGTCTCGGTCGACAGTCCCATGGACTGCCCGTCGAAGGCATCGGTCAGGCCGTCGTGCGCGGCCACGTCCAGGGCCTGGACCGTGCCGTACGCCCAGCCCTGCCGGGAACCGGGCAGCACGTGCGGTGCGCGGGTCATGGACTCCTGGCCGCCGGCAACCACTATGGTGGCGTCGCCGCTGCGGATCATCCGGGCGGCGTCGATCACTGCGGTGAGGCCGGAGAGGCAGACCTTGTTGATGGTCACCGTCGGCACGTTCCAGCCGATGCCGGCACCGATGGCGCTCTGGCGCGCCGGGTTCTGGCCCGCTCCGGCCTGCAGGACCTGGCCGATGATCACGCTGTCCACCTGGTCGGCCCTGACGCCGCTGGCGGCAAGGGCCGCCCGGATGGCGTGGGTGCCGAGCTCGACGGCGGTGAAGCTGGCCAGCTGCCCGTTCAGGCGCCCCTGGGGGGTGCGGGCGGCGGCCAGTATGACAACATCGTTGTTATCTGCGGGATTGCTCATGGTGTTTTCTTCCGATCTACTTTCGACTATGTCTACGTTATCGTGAGCCCCGTCACCTATCCATTCGGCAGGGTCTCAGCTGCAGGTACGGCCGCTTTTGCGGCCGCCACGGGCGCCGCCCGGCGGGACTCTGCGAAGACTCTTCAAAGGCTCTGCGAAATACTTCTGGAAAATTCCGCCAAAACTTCGTGCTTGCAATCCCGCCGGAAGTGGGGTAGACAAGTAGGTTGCTTTGCCGTATCGTAGATATTTGCGTCTTCCCTGTTTACCTTCAGCCTTCATATAGCGGTGGGCTTAGCCTGACAGCTGTTCCATCAATGTGCCGTCTACAACGTGCACCAGCTTGGACAGCGCGGGTCCCGGGTCATATAGCGGAACCGGACTGGTAGCGCTGCGGAGTCATTCTGCAGAGTGCATAACGGGGGAGATCTGACAACGCCTGAAGGTCTGTGGAAGGATCCCTCTTGGTCGCCTCGAGCACCTCTAATGTAAACAACGCTACCGCTATCAATGCCGACAGCACCGACGGTGCAACCCGCCGGCTCTCATTCGCAAAGATTCACGAACCCCTTGATGTTCCGAATCTGCTCGCCCTGCAAACCGACAGCTTTGACTGGCTGGTCGGAAACGAACGCTGGCAGGCGCGCGTTGCGAAGGCCGTCGAAGAAGGCGACCTCAGCGTCGCCACCTCCTCGGGTCTGTCCGACATCTTCGAAGAGATCTCCCCGATCGAAGACTTCCAGGGCACCATGTCCCTGAGCTTCTCCGAGCCGGAGTTCGCTGACCCCAAATACACCATGGCTGAGTGCAAGGACCGGGACGCAACGTACTCGGCTCCGCTGTACGTCAAGGCCGAGTTCATGAACAACAACACGGGCGAAATCAAGCAGCAGACCGTGTTCATGGGTGACTTCCCGCTGATGACCGAGAAGGGCACCTTCGTCGTCAACGGCACGGAGCGTGTCGTCGTCTCCCAGCTGGTCCGCTCGCCGGGCGCCTACTTTGAGCGCACCGCCGACAAGACCAGCGACAAGGACATCTTCACCGCGAAGATCATCCCCTCCCGCGGCGCCTGGTTCGAACTCGAAATCGACAAGCGCGACCAGGTCGGCGTCCGTCTTGACCGCAAGCGCAAGCAGTCCGTCACCGTGCTGCTGAAGGCCCTCGGCTGGACCGAAGGCCAGATCCTCGAGGAATTCGGCCAGTACGACTCCATGCGCGCCACGCTGGAGAAGGACGCCACCGAGACCCGCGAAGACGCGTTGCTGGACATCTACCGGAAGCTGCGACCGGGCGAGCCGCCCACGGTTGAGGCTGCCCAGTCCCTGCTGGACAACCTGTACTTCAACTCCAAGCGCTACGATCTGGCCAAGGTCGGCCGTTACAAGATCAACCGCAAGCTTGGCATCGACCGCTCCCTTGGCGACAAGGAAGCTTCGGTCCTGCACGTTGAAGACATCGTGGCCATGATCAAGTTCCTGGTTGCCCTGCACGCCGGCGAGAAGACCCTCATGGGCAAGCGCGACGGCCAGGACCAAGAGCTGCGCGTCGAGATCGATGACATCGACCACTTCGGCAACCGCCGCATCCGCGCCGTCGGCGAGCTCATCGAGAACCAGGTCCGCACCGGCCTGTCCCGCATGGAGCGCGTTGTCCGCGAACGCATGACGACCCAGGACGTCGAGGCCATCACGCCGCAGACCCTGATCAACATCCGTCCCGTCGTGGCAGCCATCAAGGAGTTCTTCGGAACTTCCCAGCTGTCCCAGTTCATGGACCAGAACAACCCGCTCTCGGGTCTGACCCACAAGCGCCGCCTGTCCGCGCTTGGTCCGGGTGGTCTGTCCCGTGACCGTGCCGGCATGGAAGTTCGTGACGTGCACCCGTCCCACTACGGACGTATGTGCCCCATCGAAACTCCTGAAGGCCCGAACATTGGTCTGATCGGTTCGCTGGCTTCCTACGGACGCATCAACCCGTTCGGTTTCATCGAAACCCCGTACCGCCTTGTCGCCGAGGGTGTCGTCTCCGATGAGGTCAAGTACCTCACGGCCGACGACGAAGCCGAGGTCCTGATCGCACAGGCCAACGCCCCGCTCGACGCGAACAAGAAGTTCGCGGAAGAGACCGTCCTGGTCCGTGCCCGCGGTGGTGGAGGCGAGCCCGTGCTGGTTCCCGCCGCCGACGTCGAGTTCATGGACGTTTCCCCGCGCCAGATGGTGTCCGTGGCTACCGCCCTGATCCCGTTCCTCGAGCATGACGATGCTAACCGTGCACTCATGGGTGCCAACATGCAGCGCCAGGCCGTGCCGCTGGTCCGTTCCGAGGCACCGTTCGTCGGTACCGGCATGGAACGCGCCGCTGCTGTCGACGCCGGTGACGTCACCATCGCCAAGAAGGCCGGTGTGGTTACCGAGGTCTCCGCTGAGCTGGTCATCATGCTCAACGACGACGGTACGGAAACCAACTACCGCATCAACAAGTTCGCGCGTTCCAACCAGGGCAACTGCTACAACAACCGTGTCCTGGTGAACGAAGGCCAGCGCCTGGAGGTCGGCGGCATCATCGCTGACGGCCCGGCAACGGACCAGGGCGAGCTCGCCCTCGGTAAGAACCTCCTCGTGGCATTCATGTCATGGGAAGGCCACAACTTCGAGGATGCCATCATCCTGTCCCAGCGCATCGTGGCCGAGGACGTCCTGTCCTCCATCCACATCGAGGAGCACGAGATCGATGCCCGCGACACCAAGCTTGGTGCCGAGGAAATCACCCGTGACATCCCCAACGTGTCTGAGGAAGTCCTGGCAGGCCTGGACGAGCGCGGCATCATCCACATTGGTGCCGAGGTTGAAGCCGGCGACATCCTGGTCGGTAAGGTCACCCCCAAGGGCGAGACCGAGCTGACCCCGGAAGAGCGCCTGCTGCGCGCCATCTTCGGTGAAAAGTCCCGCGAAGTGCGCGACACCTCCCTGAAGGTTCCGCACGGCGAGTCCGGCACGGTGATCGGTGTCCGCGTCTTCGACCGCGACAACGACGACGAGCTGCCCCCGGGCGTCAACCAGCTGGTGCGCGTGTACGTCGCTGCCAAACGCAAGATCACCGACGGCGACAAGCTCGCCGGCCGTCACGGCAACAAGGGTGTTATCTCCAAGATCCTCCCGATCGAGGACATGCCCTTCCTTGCCGACGGTACCCCCGTTGATATCGTCCTGAACCCGCTGGGTGTTCCGGGCCGTATGAACGTCGGCCAGGTGCTGGAAACGCACCTCGGCTGGGTTGCCAAGACCGGCTGGAAGATCGAGGGCGAGCCCGAGTGGGTCAAGCAGCTGCCGAACCTGCCGCGCGAGAGTGGCCAGACCACTGTGGCGACGCCGGTCTTCGACGGTGCGCGTGAAGAGGAAATCACGGGCCTGCTCGATTCCACCAACGTCACCCGCGACGGCGACCGCCTGATCAACTCCTCCGGCAAGACCCGTCTGTTCGACGGCCGCTCCGGTGAGCCGTTCCCGGATCCGATCTCGGTCGGCTACATGTACATCCTGAAGCTCCACCACCTGGTGGACGACAAGATCCACGCCCGTTCCACCGGCCCGTACTCCATGATCACGCAGCAGCCGCTGGGTGGTAAGGCACAGTTCGGTGGCCAGCGCTTCGGTGAAATGGAAGTGTGGGCGCTCGAAGCTTACGGCGCCGCGTACACGCTCCAGGAACTGCTGACGATCAAGTCGGATGATATCCACGGTCGTGTGAAGGTCTACGAAGCCATCGTCAAGGGCGAGAACATCCCCGAGCCGGGCGTTCCTGAGTCCTTCAAGGTCTTGATCAAGGAAATGCAGTCGCTGTGCCTGAACGTGGAAGTGCTTTCCACGGACGGAACCACAATTGAAATGCGTGACTCTGATGACGCAGTCTTCACGGCTGCGGAAGAACTGGGCATCGATCTGTCTCGTGCAGAGCCCAGTTCCGTAGAAGAGGTTTAGCAGGGGCCCGGAGGAAAGCAGACGGCCCACCGGCCCAATCTGCTTTTCTCCGGCTCCTCCCTCTTCCCGTAACCCAAGACTTCAGAATTTAGAGAACAAGAGAGAACAGGGACCATATGTCCAGCGAATCCTCCTTCGGCCTCATGCAGATCGGCCTCGCCACCGCGGAAGACATCCGTGGCTGGTCGTACGGCGAGGTTAAGAAGCCGGAAACCATCAACTACCGCACGCTCAAGCCCGAGAAGGACGGCCTCTTCTGCGAGAAGATCTTCGGCCCTTCCCGCGACTGGGAATGCTACTGCGGTAAGTACAAGCGCGTGCGCTTCAAGGGCATCATCTGCGAGCGGTGTGGCGTTGAGGTCACCCGTGCCAAGGTCCGCCGTGAGCGCATGGGCCACATCGAGCTGGCCGCCCCGGTCACGCACATCTGGTACTTCAAGGGTGTTCCCTCCCGCCTGGGCTACCTCCTTGACCTGGCACCGAAGGACCTCGAAAAGGTCATCTACTTCGCCGCCTACATGATCACGAGCGTCGACGCCGACAGCCGCCACGAAGAACTGCCCAACCTCCAGGTTGAGCACGACATCGAGAAGAAGCAGCTGATCGACAACCGCGACTCCGACATCGCCACGATCGCCCGCGACCTCGAGAACGAGCTCGCCCGTCTCGAAGGCGAAGGCGCGAAGGCTGCCGACAAGAAGAAGGCCCGCGACTCCGCTGACCGCCAGATGGCGAACGTCCGCAAGCGCGCCGACGCCGAAATCGAGCGCCTCGAGCAGGTCTGGGACCGCTTCAAGAACCTCAAGGTCGCTGACCTCGAAGGTGACGAGGGCCTGTACCGCGAACTGCGCGACCGCTACGGGATGTACTTCGAAGGCTCCATGGGTGCCGAGGCCATCAAGAAGCGTCTTGAGAACTTCGACATGCAGGCCGAGTCGGACATGCTGCGCGACATCATCGCCAACGGCAAGGGCCAGCGCAAGACCCGCGCCCTGAAGCGGCTCAAGGTGGTTAACGCGTTCCTGACGACCAACAACAGCCCGCTCGGCATGGTGCTGGACGCCGTCCCGGTGATCCCGCCGGAACTGCGCCCGATGGTCCAGCTGGACGGTGGCCGCTTCGCGACCTCCGACCTCAACGACCTCTACCGCCGCGTGATCAACCGCAACAACCGCCTCAAGCGCCTGCTTGATCTCGGTGCTCCGGAGATCATCGTCAACAACGAGAAGCGCATGCTTCAGGAAGCTGTTGACAGCCTCTTCGACAACGGCCGCCGCGGCCGTCCGGTCACCGGACCGGGCAACCGTCCGCTGAAGTCCCTGAGCGACATGCTCAAGGGCAAGCAGGGCCGGTTCCGCCAGAACCTCCTCGGCAAGCGCGTCGACTACTCCGGCCGTTCGGTCATCGTCGTCGGCCCGCAGCTGAAGCTGCACCAGTGTGGTCTGCCCAAGCAGATGGCCCTGGAGCTCTTCAAGCCGTTCGTGATGAAGCGCCTGGTTGACCTCAACCACGCCCAGAACATCAAGTCGGCCAAGCGCATGGTGGAGCGTTACCGTCCGCAGGTCTGGGACGTCCTCGAAGAGATCATCACCGAGCACCCCGTGCTGCTGAACCGTGCACCTACCCTGCACCGTCTCGGCATCCAGGCGTTCGAGCCGCAGCTCGTTGAAGGCAAGGCAATCCAGCTGCACCCGCTGGTTTGTGGCGCCTTCAACGCCGACTTCGACGGCGACCAGATGGCAGTCCACCTGCCGCTGAGCCCCGAAGCCCAGGCCGAGGCCCGCATCCTGATGCTGTCCTCGAACAACATCCTGAAGCCGTCTGACGGCCGCCCGGTGACCCTGCCGTCGCAGGATATGATCATCGGTCTCTACCACCTGACCACCAAGCGTGTCGGTTCAGCTGGCGAAGGCCGGATCTTCTCCTCGGTCGCGGAAGCCATCATGGCCTACGACCTTCACGAGCTGCACTTGAACTCCAAGGTCAAGATCCGCCTCGAGGACTTCGTGCCGTACGCCGGCTGGGAAGCCCCGGAGGGCTGGGAGCCCGGTCAGATGGCATTGGTCGAGACCTCCCTCGGCCAGGTCATCTTCAACCAGACGCTGCCCGCGGACTACCCGTGGGTTGAGGATGTTGCCGACAAGGGCGAGCTGTCCCGGATCGTCAACGACCTCGCCGAGCGCTACCCGAAGGTGATCACGGCGGCAACGCTGGACAACCTGAAGGATGCCGGTTTCTACTGGGCCACCCGGTCCGGTGTCACCGTTGCCATCTCCGACATCGAGGTGCCCACGGACAAGCCGCGGATCCTCGCCGGTTACGAGACCATGGCTGCCAAGATCCAGGGCCAGTACGACAAGGGCCTGATCGACGACGACGAGCGTCGCCAGGAACTGATCGAGATCTGGAACAAGGCAACGAACGAGATCGCCCAGGCGATGCGTGACAGCCTGTCGCCGATGAACACCATCAACCGCATGGTGTCCTCCGGTGCACGTGGTAACTGGATGCAGGTCCGTCAGATCGCGGGTATCCGTGGCCTGGTGGCTAACCCTAAGGGTGAAATCATCCCGCGTCCGATCAAGTCCTCCTACCGCGAGGGCCTGTCGGTGCTGGAATACTTCATCGCCACGCACGGTGCCCGTAAGGGTCTGGCTGACACCGCCCTGCGTACCGCCAACTCGGGTTACCTGACCCGTCGTCTGGTGGACGTTTCGCAGGACGTCATTGTCCGCGAAGAGGACTGCGGTACCGAGCGCGGCCTGATGACCGCGATCGCGGTGGCCGACGCCAACGGCGTCCTCGTCCTGGACGAGAACGTCGAGAACAGCGCCTACGCCCGCACCCTGGCCGTGGACGTCGTCGACTCCAAGGGCAAGGTCCTGGCAGCTGCCGGCACCGACTGCGGCGACGTCGTCATTGCCGAACTGTTCGCAGCCGGCATCACTGAGGTCAAGGTCCGCTCCGTGCTCACCTGTGAGTCCAGCGTCGGCACCTGCGCCCTGTGCTACGGCCGTTCGCTGGCCACTGGCAAGACCGTCGACATCGGTGAGGCCGTGGGCATCATTGCCGCACAGTCCATCGGTGAGCCGGGCACCCAGCTGACCATGCGTACGTTCCACACCGGTGGTGCTGTTTCCGCCAGCGGCGGCGACGACATCACCCAGGGTCTGCCCCGTATCCAGGAGCTCTTCGAAGCCCGTACTCCGAAGGGTGTCGCACCGATTGCTGAAGCAGCCGGCCGCATCACCATCGAAGAGTCCGAGCGCCAGATGCGCCTGGTCATCACCCCGGATGACGGATCTGAAGAGATCGCTTACCCGGTGCTGCGCCGTTCACGTCTCCTCATCGAAGACGGCGATCACGTCAGCGTTGGCCAGAAGCTCATCAACGGCCCGGTCGATCCCAAGCAGGTGCTGCGCATCATGGGTCCCCGTGCCGCGCAGAAGTTCCTGGTGGACGAAGTCCAGGGCGTGTACCGCAGCCAGGGCATCGGTATCCACGACAAGCACGTCGAGGTTATCGTTCGCCAGATGCTGCGCCGCGTCACGGTCATCGAGTCCGGCGAATCGGATCTGCTGCCCGGCGAGCTCGCCGAGCGCAGCCGTTTCGAAGAGGCCAACCGCCGCGTTGTGTCCGAGGGCAAGACGCCGGCATCCGGCCGTCCCGAGCTCATGGGCATCACCAAGGCGTCCCTGGCGACCGAGTCCTGGCTGTCCGCAGCTTCCTTCCAGGAAACCACCCGCGTCCTGACGCAGGCGGCCATGGAAGGCAAGAGCGATCCGCTGCTCGGCCTCAAGGAAAACGTCATCATCGGTAAGCTCATCCCGGCCGGCACGGGTCTCCCGCGCTACACCGAGGTCACCGTGGAACCCACTGAAGAAGCAAAGGCCAACCTGTTCACCGGCCCCAGCGCATTCAGTGACTTCTCCTACGACACGCTGGGCGGCGACGGAGCTCCCGAGTTCCACGCCATCCCGCTGGATGACTACGATCTCGGCAGCGACTTCCGCTGACACTGAGTGACTCAAAGGCCCCGTTCCCACCTCGGTGGGGGCGGGGCCTTTCCCGTGCTAAACCCCGCCGATTAAGGGCTGGGACCCGTCCGTGTTAGACTTGAGACTAATTGTTATTGTGGCAGTGGATGAGTGCGCCGGTTTGAGTCAGACAGCTTGCAGCTGAAAGGTTCAACCAGGACGACGTTTCCGGTTTGCAGGGTTCTTGTGCAACGTATGCCACATTTTCGCATGCCTAGGGGCAATTCAGGTCGAAAGTCCTTGGACCCCGGCGTGCGGTCCGACTATTAAGGCTTCGCCTCAGCTGCTCTGGAGAGAACTTCAAAGCTCGGGCGGCGAGGCGCAGCGACAAGAGAGCGGCCGCCAACGGCCGCTCCGGATAAAACGGAGAACACGAGAGTGCCTACGATTAACCAGCTGGTCCGCAAGGGCCGCACGCCTAAGGTCAAAAAGACCAAGGCTCCCGCGCTTAACGGCAGCCCGATGCGCCGCGGTGTTTGCACCCGCGTCTACACGACGACCCCGAAGAAGCCGAACTCGGCTCTGCGTAAGGTTGCTCGCGTGCGCCTCAACGGCGGCATTGAAGTCACCGCGTACATCCCCGGCGTAGGCCACAACCTGCAGGAGCACTCCATTGTGCTCGTCCGCGGCGGCCGCGTGAAGGACCTTCCGGGTGTCCGCTACAAGATCGTCCGTGGCGCCCTCGATACCCAGGGTGTCAAGAACCGTAAGCAGGCTCGCAGCCGCTACGGCGCAAAGATGGAGAAGAAGTAATATGCCTCGCAAGGGTCCGGCCCCCAAGCGGCCGCTAGTTCTAGATCCCGTTTACGGCTCCCCGCTGGTCACCCAGCTCATCAACAAGGTGCTGGTTGACGGCAAGAAATCCACCGCAGAGCGCATCGTTTACGGTGCACTCGAGGGTGCTCGCGCCAAGTCCGGCGGCGACCCCGTTGCAGCCCTCAAGAAGGCCATGGAGAACGTCAAGCCTTCGCTTGAGGTCCGCTCCCGCCGTGTTGGTGGCGCCACCTACCAGGTTCCCGTTGAGGTCAAGCCGGGCCGTTCCACGGCCCTCGCCCTCCGCTGGCTGGTTGGCTACTCCAAGGCCCGCCGTGAAAAGACCATGACCGAGCGCCTCCAGAACGAAATCCTGGATGCCTCGAACGGTCTCGGTGCCGCTGTGAAGCGTCGCGAAGACACCCACAAGATGGCCGAGTCCAACAAGGCCTTCGCACACTACCGCTGGTAATACTTCCCGGACGCCGCCGGCTCGACTGAGCCGGCGGCGAACGTGCAGTCCATCCGAAAGGGAGACACCGTGGCACAGGACGTGCTTACCGACCTTAGCAAGGTCCGCAACATCGGCATCATGGCCCACATCGATGCCGGCAAGACCACTACTACCGAGCGCATCCTGTTCTACACGGGTGTGAACCACAAGATCGGCGAAACGCACGACGGCGCTTCGACGACTGACTGGATGGAACAGGAAAAGGAACGCGGCATCACCATCACGTCTGCCGCCGTGACCTGCTTCTGGGAAAACAACCAGATCAACATCATCGACACCCCCGGCCACGTTGACTTCACGGTCGAGGTTGAGCGCTCCCTGCGCGTCCTCGACGGCGCAGTCGCCGTGTTCGACGGCAAGGAAGGCGTGGAGCCGCAGTCCGAGACTGTTTGGCGCCAGGCCGACAAGTACAACGTTCCGCGCATCTGCTTCGTCAACAAGATGGACAAGCTCGGCGCTGACTTCTACTTCACCGTCGACACCATCATTGGCCGCCTCGGTGCCAAGCCGCTCGTTATGCAGCTGCCGATCGGTGCCGAGAACGACTTCGTCGGCGTCGTCGACCTCCTTTACATGCGCGCGCTGGTCTGGCCCGGCGACGCCAAGGGTGACGTCACCATGGGTGCCAAGTACGAGATCCGCGAGATCCCGGCTGACCTCCAGGCGAAGGCCGAAGAGTACCGCGCAACTCTCGTCGAGACTGTTGCCGAGTCCTCCGAAGAACTCATGGAGAAGTACCTCGAGGGCGAAGAGATCAGCACCGACGAGCTCAAGGCCGGCATCCGCAAGATGACGATCAACTCCGAGCTGTACCCGGTGTTCTGTGGCTCTGCCTTCAAGAACCGCGGTGTCCAGCCGATGCTTGACGCCGTCGTCGACTACCTGCCGAACCCGCTCGACGTCCCGCCGATGATCGGTCACGATCCCCGCGACGAAGAGAAAGAACTGACGCGCAAGCCGTCTTCCGAAGAGCCGTTCTCGGCTCTGGCGTTCAAGATTGCCACGCACCCGTTCTTCGGCCAGCTCACCTTCATTCGCGTGTACTCCGGTCACGTTGAAGCCGGTTCCCAGGTGGTTAACTCCACCAAGGGCAAGAAGGAGCGCATCGGCAAGCTGTTCCAGATGCACGCCAACAAGGAAATGCCGGTTGACGGCGCTACCGCTGGCCACATCTACGCAGCGATCGGGCTGAAGGATACGACCACGGGTGACACCCTGTGCGACTCCAGCAACCAGATCGTGCTTGAGTCCATGAGCTTCCCGGAGCCCGTGATCTCTGTTGCGATCGAGCCGAACACCAAGGGTGACCAGGAGAAGCTCTCCACGGCCATCCAGAAGCTCTCCGCTGAGGACCCGACCTTCCAGGTCTCCCTCAACGAGGACACCGGCCAGACCATCATCGCCGGCATGGGCGAGCTCCACCTGGACATCCTGGTGGACCGCATGCGCCGCGAATTCAAGGTCGAGGCCAATGTCGGCAAGCCGCAGGTTGCTTACCGCGAAACCATCAAGCGTGCTGTAGAGCGTCACGACTACACGCACAAGAAGCAGACCGGTGGTTCCGGCCAGTTCGCAAAGATCCAGATTGCGATCGCGCCCTTGGACACGTCCGAAGGCGAGCTGTACGAGTTCGAGAACAAGGTCACCGGTGGCCGTATTCCCCGCGAATACATCCCGTCGGTGGACGCCGGTATCCAGGATGCACTGAACGACGGCGTCCTGGCCGGTTACCCGGTTGTCGGCATCAAGGCCACGCTGATTGACGGCGCGTACCACGATGTTGACTCCTCGGAAATGGCGTTCAAGATCGCTGGCCGGATGGCTTTCAAGGAAGCCGCACGCAAGGCGAACCCCATCCTGCTCGAACCGCTGATGGATGTCGAGGTCCGCACCCCTGAGGAATACATGGGTGAAGTTATCGGTGACCTCAACTCCCGCCGTGGCCAGATGCAGTCCATGGAAGATGCCCAGGGCGTCAAGGTCATCCGCGCGCACGTCCCGTTGTCCGGCATGTTCGGCTACATCGGTGACCTGCGCTCGAAGACCCAGGGCCGCGCTGTGTACTCCATGACGTTCCACAGCTACGCCGAGGTCCCGAAGGCATACGCCGACGAGATCATCCAGAAGAACCGCGGCGAGTAGTCCCTAGGGACAATCGCAGCAACAAAAACTCGGATGCGTCTCCGCCAACGGAGGTTCATCTGGTGCAAGTGGCCGGGCACCGGTCCAGACCGAAGTCCGGCCGCCTGCACGAACAGGCTCTAGGCACTAGCATTAGTACCTGAATCTGCAATTTCACCAATCCAAAGCCCCCCAAGTAGACTTACTGGAGTTTCTGCCGCGACAAGCGCGGCCGAAGGGTAAGTCATTTGAAAACGTTCTAGGAGGAACCTGTGGCAAAGGCAAAGTTCGAGCGGACTAAGCCGCACGTTAACATCGGTACCATTGGTCACGTTGACCACGGTAAGACGACGCTGACGGCCGCCATTTCCAAGGTGCTGTACGACAAGTACCCGACTCTCAACGAGAAGCGTGACTTCGCGTCGATTGACTCTGCTCCCGAAGAGCGTCAGCGCGGCATTACCATCAACATCTCCCACGTTGAGTACCAGACCGAGAAGCGTCACTACGCACACGTAGACGCTCCGGGTCACGCTGACTACATCAAGAACATGATCACCGGCGCTGCTCAGATGGACGGTGCAATCCTCGTGGTTGCCGCCACTGACGGCCCGATGGCTCAGACCCGCGAGCACGTTCTGCTCGCCCGCCAGGTTGGCGTTCCCTACCTGCTGGTCGCGCTGAACAAGGCTGACATGGTCGATGACGAGGAACTCCTCGACCTCGTCGAAATGGAAGTTCGCGAGCTGCTCAGCTCGCAGGGCTTCGATGGCGACGAAGCTCCGGTCATCCGCGTTTCGGGCCTGAAGGCTCTGGAAGGCGACCCGGAGTGGGTCAAGTCCATCGAGGACCTCATGGAAGCCGTCGACAACTCGGTTCCGGACCCCGTACGTGACCGTGACAAGCCCTTCCTGATGCCGATCGAAGACGTCTTCACGATCACCGGCCGTGGCACCGTTGTTACGGGCCGCGCCGAGCGTGGAACCCTCGCGATCAACTCTGAGGTCGAGATCGTCGGCATCCGCCCGGTCCAGAAGACCACGGTTACCGGTATCGAGATGTTCCACAAGCAGCTCGACGAAGCATGGGCCGGCGAGAACTGTGGCCTCCTGCTCCGCGGTCTGAAGCGCGACGATGTCGAGCGCGGCCAGGTTGTCGTCAAGCCGGGTTCCATCACCCCGCACACCGACTTCGAGGCTAACGTCTACATCCTCTCCAAGGACGAAGGCGGGCGTCACAACCCGTTCTACTCCAACTACCGCCCGCAGTTCTACTTCCGGACCACGGACGTAACCGGCGTTATCACCCTGCCGGAAGGCACGGAAATGGTTATGCCTGGCGACAACACTGAGATGACCGTTGCGCTCATCCAGCCGATCGCAATGGAAGAGGGCCTCGGCTTCGCTATCCGCGAAGGCGGCCGCACCGTTGGTTCGGGACGCGTCACCAAGATCGTCAAGTAATTACTTGCTGATCTGATGCTTGACCACTGATCAGCCAGCCGTCTGGCAGCTGAACAGAGGATCGGGAACAGCCCCGCTGCACTAGCAGCGGGGCTGTTCCTTTTAACTTCCTGATACCTTTGCAGGAAGGGAAGGGAGCTCACCATGGGCTGGTTCATTTTTCTGCTGGTCGCCGTCGCGGTCGTCGTCGCGTTCTTTTGGGCGAAGAGGCACTTCCGCCAGGAGATCGAGCGCGCCAAGCGCATCAATCGGGCCAACCGCAACCCGTAGCAGCGGCCCCGGCCGGACTCAGGGCCGGCGTGCCCGCGCGAGGGCCTGGTACCAGTAGTAGGAATCTTTGGGCGTGCGCTGGAGGGTGGAGAAATCCACGTGCACGAGGCCGAACCGCTGCGAGTAGCCGGCAGCCCATTCGAAGTTGTCCATGAGCGTCCAGACGTAGTAGCCGAGAAGGTCGACGTCGTGGGCCAGGCCCCCGGGGGAGGTCGCCTCCAGCGCCTGGCCGAGGTGTGCGGCGAGATACGCAACCCGGCCGGCGTCGGGGATAGGGCCGGTGACGTGGTCCGGTTCCGGGAAGCTCGCCCCGCTCTCGGTGATGTAGAGCGGCGGCAGCGACGCGCCATACCTGTCCTTCAGCTCGCGGAGCAGGATTCCCAGATGGTCCGGAGCGACCGGCCAGCCGAAGCCCGTGCGTTCGTACTCCGGGAACGCGGCGAGGTGGAACGGTACTTTCAGCGTCGCCTCCGCGGCGGAGGAGGGGCTGTCGACGCCGCGCCCCGCGGCCACCCTGACAGGGTAGTAGTAATTCAGGCCGTAGAAATCCAGCGGCTGGTGGATCGTGGCGAGATCAGCATCGGTCATGCTCCGCAGTGAACGGAGCCACGGCCGGGCGATCAGCGGCGGCCGGGGAAAACGGCCCAGGAGGATGGGGTCCGCGTAGAGCCGGTTCAGCACGAAGTCGAATACCCTGGCCAGCAGCCGGTCGGGTATGGAGCCGGTGGCCGGCCGGACGGGCGAATGCAGGTTCGCGACGCCGACGGCGCCGGCGACGCCTTCCGCCCGCAGCGCCTGCACGGCCAGGCCGTGCCCCAGGAGCTGATGGCGCACCGACGGCAGGGCGTCGAAGAGCAGGCCGCGGCCCGGCGCGTGGACGCCGAGGGCGTAGCCGTTCAGGGTAACCGAGGCGGGCTCGTTCAGCGTCACCCACTGCGCCACCCGATCGCCGAACCGCTTGCCGGCGGCCGCGCTGTACTCAGCAAACCGGTCCGCCGTCGAACGGTTCATCCAGCCGCCCCGGTGTTCGAGGGGCAGCGGCGTATCCCAATGGTAGAGGGTGGCCATGGGCGAGATGCCGGCGGCGAGGAGCCGGTCGATCAGGCGGTCGTAGAAGTCCAGGCCCGCAGCATTGAAGCGGCCGGTGCCCTCCGGCTGGACCCGCGGCCACGAGATCGAGAAACGGTAGGAATCGATCCCGAGATCGCGCATCAGGTCGATGTCTTCGTCGGCGCGGTTATAGTGATCGCAGGCGACGGCGGGGGAGTGCCCGTGCAGGATGTTGCCGGGCTTTTCGGCAAAGGCGTCCCAGCCGGAGGGCCCGCGGCCGCCGGCGGCGAGGCTCCCCTCAATCTGGAAGGCCGCGGAGGAAACACCCAGGGTGAATCCCGGGCTCAGGCGCGCGGCGAGGGCCTGAACTGCTACAGAATCCTGCACAGTCATGCCCCTATCATCCATTCGATGGCGATTCAGGACAATGGCCCTCCGGCCCTGATTGCACTGCCGTGATTGCAGTGCTGCAGTGGGCTGATTCGCTTCTGCCCGCAAATTCCGGCATACTAGATGAGTTGTTCAAGCGCTCTTTCGCGTCCCGATCCGGATAATGCCGGGTGCCAGGGTCCAAGTGAGAGACCAAACATAACCCACTCCCCATGGAATTGCGGACGCGTACGTGTGAAAACGTACGACACGCCCGACCGCGGGGGTCGGTTACGTCGGCAGGTTGAGGAACCCGGATCCTTCCGGATTCAGCTTGTGCGGCGGGTGGTAGTCACGACTTCAAATGCTTCGGCAGCCACATACAACAGGCAAGTAAACAGAGCAGCATTTACTGAAAGAGAGTCAGGCGACATGGCGGGACAAAAAATCCGCATCCGGCTGAAGTCATACGACCACGAGGTCATTGACGTTTCAGCACGGAAGATCGTTGAGACGGTCACGCGCGCAGGCGCAACTGTAGTTGGCCCCGTGCCGCTGCCGACGGAGAAGAACGTTTACTGCGTTATCCGCTCTCCGCACAAGTACAAGGACAGCCGCGAGCACTTCGAAATGCGCACGCACAAGCGTCTTATCGACATCATCGATCCCACGCCCAAGGCTGTTGATTCGCTCATGCGTCTCGACCTGCCGGCCGACGTGAACATCGAAATCAAGCTGTAGGGAGGTGCTGAGAGACTATGACCGCAACCCGTAACGTAAAGGGCCTGCTGGGCACGAAGCTCGGCATGACCCAGGTCTGGGACGAGAACAACAAGCTCATCCCCGTCACTGTGGTCCAGGCTGACTCGAACGTCATCACGCAGCTGCGCAATGCAGAAACTGATGGCTATGTCGCCGTTCAGATCGGCTACGGCCAGATCGATCCCCGCAAGGTCACCAAGCCGCTGGCTGGTCACTTTGAAAAGGCAGGCGTCACGCCTCGCCGCCACGTCGTAGAACTGCGCACTGCAGATGCTGACTCTTACGAGCTGGGCCAGGAGCTCTCCGTAGAGCTCTTCGAAGCCGGCCAGAAGATCGACGTCGTTGGCACCACCAAGGGTAAGGGCTTCGCCGGTGTTATGAAGCGTCACGGCTTCCACGGCGTTGGAGCTTCCCACGGTGCCCACAAGAACCACCGTAAGCCCGGTTCAATCGGTGGCGCATCCACCCCGAGCCGCGTCTTCAAGGGCATGAAAATGGCCGGCCGCATGGGCGCCGTTCGTCACACCACGCTGAACCTCACGGTCCACGCGGTTGACGTCGAGAAGTCGCTGCTCCTGATCAAGGGCGCCGTTCCCGGCGCCCGCGGCCAGGTCGTACTCGTACGCACCGCCGTGAAGGGAGCCTAGTTCAATGACTAGCACTGTCAAGGTTGACCTGCCTGCAGAGATCTTCGACGTACAGACCAACGTGCCGCTGCTGCACCAGGTCGTCGTTGCCCAGCTCGCTGCTGCTCGCCAGGGTACCCACAAGACCAAGACCCGCGCCGAGGTTTCCGGTGCAGGTCGCAAGCCGTTCAAGCAGAAGGGCACCGGCCGCGCCCGTCAGGGTTCCATCCGTGCTCCTCACATGACCGGTGGTGGCGTTGTCCACGGCCCCACGCCGCGTGACTACAGCCAGCGCACCCCCAAGAAGATGATTGCTGCTGCACTGCGCGGCGCACTCTCGGACCGCGCCCGCAACGGCCGCGTCCACGTCGTTGCTGACCTGGTTGCCGGCTCCAAGCCGTCCTCCAAGGAAGCACTGGCAACCCTGCGCGGAATTTCCGAGCGCAAGAACCTGCTCGTTGTCATTGAGCGCGCCAACGATGTTGCTGCACTGTCCGTGCGCAACCTCGAGGAAGTTCACGTTCTGTACGCAGACCAGCTGAACACCTACGACGTTCTCGTTTCCGACGACGTAGTCTTCACCAAGGCTGCCTACGAAGCATTCGTTGCTGACAAGGCTGCAAAGAACGAGGAGGATGCCAAGTGAGCGCAGCCACCATCAAAGACCCGCGCGACGTCGTGCTTGCACCCGTCGTCTCGGAAAAGAGCTACGGCCTGATCGATGAGGGCAAGTACACCTTCCTGGTGGACCCCCGCTCGAACAAGACCGAGATCAAGCTGGCCGTGGAGAAGATTTTCTCCGTCAAGGTCGAATCGATCAACACCATCAACCGTGCCGGTAAGCGCAAGCGCACCAAATTCGGCTGGGGTACCCGCAAGAACACCAAGCGTGCCATTGTGAGCCTCAAAGAAGGCACTATCGACATCTTCGGCGGTCCGCTTTCATAGCGGAGACCACTTTAACGAGGAAATAAATTATGGGAATCCGTAAATACAAGCCGACTACCCCGGGCCGTCGTGGCTCGAGCGTAGCGGACTTCACTGAAATCACGCGGTCGACGCCGGAAAAGTCGTTGGTACGTCCCCTCCCGAAAAAGGGTGGCCGTAACAACTCCGGTAAGATCACGACCCGTCACAAGGGTGGTGGACACAAGCGCCAGTACCGTCTGATCGACTTCCGTCGCCACGACAAGGACGGCGTCAACGCCCGCGTTGCCGAAATCGAGTACGACCCGAACCGCACGGCTCGGATCGCCCTCCTGCACTACGTTGATGGCACCAAGCGTTACATCATCGCCCCGAACAAGCTGTCCCAGGGCGACTTCGTAGAGGCCGGCGCCGACGCTGACATCAAGCCCGGCAACAACCTTCCGCTGCGCAACATCCCGGTCGGTACCGTAATCCACGCAGTCGAACTGCGTCCGGGTGGCGGCGCCAAGATGGGCCGCTCCGCCGGCGCATCGATCCAGCTCGTTGCAAAGGAAGGCCGTTTCGCCCAGCTGCGTCTGCCTTCCGGCGAAATCCGCAACGTTGACGTGCGCTGCCGCGCAACCGTCGGCGAGGTCGGCAACGCCGAGCAGTCGAACATCAACTGGGGCAAGGCCGGCCGTATGCGGTGGAAGGGCGTTCGCCCGACCGTCCGTGGTGTCGCCATGAACCCGGTTGACCACCCCCACGGTGGTGGCGAGGGTAAGACGTCCGGTGGACGTCACCCCGTCAACCCGAACGGTAAGCGCGAAGGCCGCACCCGCCGTCCCAACAAAGAGAGCGACAAGCTTATTGTTCGTCGCCGTCGTACTGGCAAGAACAAGCGATAGGAGCCTGGACACATGCCACGCAGCCTGAAAAAAGGTCCTTTCGTTGACCAGCACCTCTTTGTAAAGGTAGCCAGGGAAAACGAAAAGGGCACCAAGAACGTCATCAAGACCTGGTCCCGCCGCTCGATGATCGTCCCCGACATGCTCGGCCACACGATCGCCGTACACGACGGACGCAAGCACATCCCCGTGTTTGTCACTGAGTCGATGGTCGGGCACAAGCTCGGCGAATTCGCTCCCACGCGGACATTCCGCGGCCATGTCAAGGACGACCGTAAGGGCAAGCGCCGCTAGGCGCCTGCACTTACGTCAAAGACGAGAGAAGGAAAGCAATGGAAGCCAAGGCAATTGCGCGTCACATCCGCGTAACGCCTATGAAGGCCCGGCGCGTCGTCAACCTTGTTCGTGGTAAGCAAGCGAATGAGGCTCTGGCAATTCTGAAGTTTGCCCCCCAGGCAGCTTCGGAGCCGGTATTCAAGGTAGTTCAGTCGGCAATCTCCAACGCCCGGGTCCTCGCGGACCGCGACGGCGTGGCGTTTGACGAAGGTGACCTCATCATCAGCGAAGCGTTTGTTGATGAAGGCCCGACCATGAAGCGGTTCCAGCCGCGAGCCCAGGGTCGTGCATTTCAGATCAAGAAGCGCACGAGCCACATCACCGTGGTAGTCGCTACCCCGGAGAAAGAGGAGGCTCGCTAAGTGGGACAGAAAGTTAACCCGCACGGGTTCCGACTCGGCATCACCACCGATCACGTATCGCACTGGTTTGCTGACAGCACCAAGGCCGGCCAGCGGTACAAGGACTTCGTTCGCGAAGACATCCGTATCCGCCAGCTCATGTCCACGGGCATGGAGCGCGCCGGTATCGCCAAGGTCGAAATCGAGCGCACCCGCGACCGTGTCCGTGTGGATATCCACACGGCACGTCCGGGCATCGTCATCGGCCGCCGCGGCGCTGAAGCAGACCGCATCCGCGGCGAGCTTGAGAAGCTCACGGGCAAGCAGGTACAGCTGAACATCCTCGAGGTCAAGAACCCCGAGATGGAAGCCCAGCTTGTTGCCCAGGGCGTTGCTGAGCAGCTGACTTCCCGCGTGGCTTTCCGCCGTGCGATGAAGAAGGCCATGCAGTCCGCACAGCGTGCCGGTGCCAAGGGCATCCGGATCGCTTGCTCGGGTCGACTGGGCGGCGCAGAAATGTCCCGCTCGGAGTTCTACCGCGAAGGCCGTGTGCCCCTGCACACCCTGCGTGCGAACATCGACTACGGCTTCTACGAGGCCAAGACCACCTTCGGCCGCATCGGCGTGAAGGTCTGGATCTACAAGGGCGACGTCACTGCCAAGGAACTGGCTCAGCAGGCAGCTGCTGCTCCGTCCCGTGGCCGTGCCGGCGACCGCCCGGGCCGCCCGGGTGGCGCCGACCGTGGTGACCGCCGCCGTCGTACCGACCGCCCCGCAGCCGAGGCAGCTCCTGCCGCCGAAGCTCCGGCTGTCGAAGCAGCTGCACCGGCAGTAGAAGGAGGACAGGCTTAAATGCTTATCCCACGTCGAGTCAAGCACCGTAAGCAGCACCACCCGGGTCGTTCCGGCGCTGCTACGGGCGGCACCCAGGTCTCCTTCGGTGAGTGGGGCATCCAGGCTCTGAGCCCGGCCTACGTCACGAACCGTCAGATCGAATCTGCCCGTATCGCGATGACCCGCCACATCAAGCGTGGCGGAAAGGTCTGGATCAACATTTACCCGGACCGTCCGCTGACGAAGAAGCCGGCCGAAACCCGCATGGGTTCCGGTAAGGGTTCTCCGGAATGGTGGGTCTCAAACGTCAAGCCGGGCCGGGTTCTCTTCGAACTCTCCGGTGTCAGTGAAGAGGTAGCTCGCGAGGCCCTGCGCCTGGCAATCCACAAGCTGCCGTTGAAGGCACGCATTGTGCGTCGCGAAGGTGGTGAGTAGAAATGGCAGTAGGATCCAAGGAACTTGCATCCGCACAGCTGGACGGTTTCGACAACGAGCGTCTCGTTGAAGAACTCCGCAAGGCCAAGGAAGAGCTGTTCAACCTGCGTTTCCAGTCCGCCACCGGTCAGCTGGAGAACCACGGTCGGCTGCGCGCGGTAAAGAAGGACATCGCCCGTATCTACACCGTTCTCCGTGAGCGCGAGCTGGGCATTCGTGCCGAGGTTGCCGCACCGGTTGTGGAAGCCAAGGAAGAGAAGAAGTCCAAGAAGGCTGCAACCAAGAAGGCCGAAAAGGCTGAAACGGTTGAAACCGAGGAGGATGCCAAGTGAGTGAAAAGGAAGAGAACGTGACGGAAACTGTTTCCGACGCAGCCAAGGCTGACGAGCGCGGTTACCGTAAGACGAAGCGCGGCTACGTCGTCTCGGACAAGATGGAAAAGACCATCACTGTCCAGGTCGAAGACCGCGTGAAGCACGCCCTCTACGGCAAGGTCATCCGCCGCAACGCCAAGATCAAGGCTCACGACGAAGAGAACAGCGCCGGCATTGGCGACCTCGTGCTCCTCGCCGAGACCCGCCCGCTCTCCGCTACCAAGCGGTGGCGTCTGGTCGAGATCCTCGAGAAGGCCAAGTAACACCTGCAGCTTAGTTGCCTGGTGATACAGCAGAAGCCCTCGTTCCCCTTTGGGGGAGCGGGGGCTTCTGCGTTGCCGGCGGTCGCTGCAGCGGCGCCGTGACGCCGTCGCCGGCAGCTTCTGCGTTGCATGCGGTCGCTGCATGACGCCGACGGGCGCGTGGGCTGAGGTGTGCGTGTGCCATGGCTGTGATATGGGAATACGCCAAAAACGTGCTAAGATTTTGAGTTTGTATGGCGCCTTTTGCGCGCCGTCATCAACCTCGTAAACAATCGTGCCACGGCATAGTGCCCCCTTGCGCCCCGACTCGTCGGGAACCGCCTGGGAAGCAAATGTTTTTGGCACGGGCGTTTAGGCCTGGTCTGGCAAAATCCAGGCAGGTCAAGAGACACCCCGATCAACCGTTCCGCAAGGCTCATTCCGTAGGAAGATTTTCGGTCTGAGAACCAGCGCGACGCAAGGAGTAAATAGTGATTCAGCAGGAGTCGCGACTCAAGGTCGCCGACAACACGGGTGCTAAGGAAATCCTTACCATTCGCGTTCTCGGTGGATCTGGCCGTCGCTACGCAGGCATTGGCGACGTAATCGTCGCTACCGTCAAGGACGCAATTCCGGGCGGCAACGTAAAGAAGGGCGACGTCGTCAAGGCTGTCATCGTCCGTACCAAGAAGGAACGCCGCCGTGCGGATGGTTCCTACATCAAGTTTGACGAGAACGCAGCCGTCATCCTGAAGAACGACGGTGACCCCCGCGGTACCCGTATCTTCGGACCGGTTGGTCGTGAACTTCGCGACAAGAAGTTCATGAAGATCGTTTCTCTGGCTCCGGAGGTGCTCTAGTCCATGGCTAAGATCAAAAAGGGTGACCTCGTTCAGGTCATCACTGGCGCCAAGGCTGAGCGCGGCGGCGACAAGGGTAAGCAGGGCAAGGTTCTGCGCGTATACCCGGAGACCAACCGCGTGTTGGTTGAAGGCATTAACCGCGTAACCAAGCACACCAAGGTCGGTCAGTCGCAGCGCGGCACCAAGACCGGTGGCATCGAGGTCGTCGAGGCTTCGATCCACATCTCCAACGTGGCTCTGGTTGACCCGTCCACCAAGAAGCCCACCCGCGTCGGTTTCCGCACCGAGACCGTTGAGCGCGATGGCGTGAAGCGTGAAGTGCGCGTCCGCGTGGCCAAGAGCTCAGGGAAGGACATCTAATGACTGAGACTCTCGAGACTCCGGCAAGCAAGATCGTTCCTCGTCTGAAGACCAAGTACGCCGATTCCATCAAGAACTCGCTGACTGAGGAATTCAACTACCAGAACGTCAACCAGGTTCCCCGCCTGGTCAAGGTCGTTGTGAACATGGGTGTTGGAGATGCCGCCAAGGACTCCAAGCTGATCGACGGCGCTGTCCGCGATCTGACCCTGATCACCGGCCAGAAGCCGCAGGTAACCAAGGCCCGCAAGTCGATCGCACAGTTCAAGCTGCGCGAAGGCATGCCGATCGGTGCACACGCAACTCTGCGTGGGGACCGCATGTGGGAATTCCTGGACCGTCTGGTCACGCTGGCCCTGCCGCGTATCCGCGACTTCCGTGGCCTCAGCGGCAAGCAGTTCGATGGCAACGGCAACTACACCTTCGGTCTGACCGAGCAGGTTATGTTCCACGAGATCGACCAGGATTCCATTGACCGCGTTCGCGGCATGGACATCACCGTCGTGACCACTGCCAAGACCGACGACGAAGGCCGCGCGCTGCTGAAGGCGCTTGGCTTCCCGTTCAAGACCGAAGACTAATCTAGCTACGTAAAAGGTCCGCCCGCGCTGGTTCCGAATTCTGTTCGGGACAACCGGCACGGCGGAAACCGTTATGAGGAAGGGCAAGAGCCCACATGACAATGACAGATCCCGTCGCAGACATGCTTACGCGTCTGCGCAACGCTAACTCGGCATACCACGACTCCGTGACCATGCCGTACAGCAAGCTCAAGGCACGCGTTGCCGACATCCTGAAGGCTGAAGGTTACATCGCCTCCTGGAAAGAAGAAGACGCTGAGGTTGGCAAGAAGCTGACCCTCGAGCTCAAGTTCGGTCCGAACCGCGAGCGTTCAATCGCTGGCGTTCGTCGTATTTCCAAGCCGGGACTGCGCGTTTACGCAAAGTCCACCAACCTGCCGCACGTGCTCGGTGGCCTGGGTGTCGCAATCCTGTCCACCTCTTCCGGCCTCTTGACTGACAAGCAGGCCGGCAAGAAGGGCGTGGGCGGCGAAGTCCTCGCTTACGTCTGGTAACGGGAAAGGAAGAGAATAATGTCACGTATTGGACGTCTCCCCATCACCGTTCCTGCCGGCGTTGAGGTCAAGGTTGACGGCTCTGTCGTCAGCGTCAAGGGTTCCAAAGGCGAGCTGAGCCACACTGTGGCCAGCCCGATCGAGGTTTCCCTGGAAGATGGCACCCTGACTGTCGCCCGCCCGAACGACGAGCGCGCCTCACGTTCGCTGCACGGCCTGACCCGCACCCTGATCGCCAACATGATCCAGGGTGTCACCGCAGGCTACGAGAAGAAGCTTGAGATTGTCGGTACTGGTTACCGCGTCCAGGCCAAGGGAACTGATCTGGAGTTCGCTCTGGGCTACAGCCACCCGGTCAACGTCTCGGCACCGAACGGCATCACCTTTGCAGTTGAGACCCCGACCAAGCTCTCTGTTTCAGGTATCTCCAAGCAGCAGGTCGGCGAGGTTGCTGCCAACATTCGCAAGCTGCGGAAGCCGGACCCCTACAAGGGCAAGGGCATCCGTTACGCAGGCGAAGTCATCCGCCGCAAGGTCGGAAAGGCTGGTAAGTAACCATGGCGATCGCAATTAACAAGAAGCGTACGAACAAGAGCAAGTCTGCCCAGCGCAGCCGCCGCCAGCTTCGTATCCGCAAGCGCATCTCCGGTACGGCTGTACGCCCGCGTCTGGTCGTCAACCGCTCCGCACGTCACGTATTCGTCCAGGTTGTCGATGACACCAAGGGCCTGACCGTGGCAAGCGCCTCCACACTGGAAGCCGACCTTCGTGCATTCGACGGTGACAAGACCGCCAAGGCCAAGCGCGTTGGCGAACTGGTCGCCGAGCGTGCCAAGGCTGCCGGTATCGAAGCAGTTGTCTTCGACCGCGGTGGTAACAAGTACCACGGCCGGATCGCCGCCGTCGCTGACGGCGCACGTGAAGGTGGGCTGGCACTGTGACCGAAAATAACGAAAAGGACATTCAGGTGACTGAAGCTGTAGCTGCTCCGGCAACTGAGACCGCTGCGCCTGCTACCACTGATGACCGCCGTGGTGGCGCTCGTCGTGGCGAGCGTGGCGACCGCGGCCAGGGCCGTGGCGACCGTGGCGGCCGTGGTGGCCGTGACGGCGGCCGCGAGGCCGAGAAGAGCCAGTTCGTAGAGCGCGTCGTAACCATCAACCGTGTTTCCAAGGTCGTCAAGGGTGGTCGTCGCTTCAGCTTCACCGCCCTCGTCGTCGTCGGTGACGGCAACGGCATGGTTGGCGTTGGCTACGGCAAGGCGAAGGAAGTTCCTGCCGCTATCGCGAAGGGCGTTGAAGAGGCCAAGAAGTCCTTCTTCCGCGTTCCCCGCATCGGCAGCACCATCCCGCACCGCGTTCAGGGTGAGGCCGCCGCAGGCGTCGTCATGCTGCGTCCGGCTTCCGCCGGTACCGGTGTTATCGCCGGTGGCCCGGTCCGTGCAGTACTGGAGTGCGTGGGCATCCACGACATCCTCTCCAAGTCGCTCGGTTCTTCCAACGCCATCAACATCGTTCACGCGACCGTTGACGCGCTGAAGCGCCTCGAAGAGCCGGCAGCAGTGGCAGCACGCCGCGGCCTCCCGCTCGACGAGATCGCCCCGCCGGCAATGGTCAAGGCGCTCCTGAACCAGAAGGCAGGTGTCTGAGTCATGGCTAAGAACGTGCTTGTCTCCGACGCAAAGTTGGAGATCACTCAGATCAAGTCCGCCATTGGCGGCAAGCAGAACCAGCGCGACACCCTGCGGTCCCTCGGCCTGAAGCGGATCGGACACACCGTTGTCCGCACCGCCGACGCCGTGACCGTCGGGATGCTCAACACGGTTCCGCACCTGGTAAAGGTAGAGGAGGCGAAGTAAATGGCAGAGAAGAACACCGCCGAAAAGGCACAGGGCGCCGCTGAGAAGCAGAACGCACTGAAGGTTCACCACCTGCGTCCCGCCCCGGGTGCCAAGACCGCCAAGACCCGTGTTGGTCGTGGTGAAGGTTCCAAGGGTAAGACCGCTGGTCGCGGTACCAAGGGTACGAAGGCCCGCTACCAGATCAAGGCTGGCTTTGCCGGCGGCCAGCTGCCGCTGCACATGCGCCTGCCGAAGCTGCGCGGCTTCAAGAACCCGTTCCGGGTTGAGTACCAGGTTGTAAACCTGGACAAGCTCAACGAGCTGTTCCCGGAAGGTGGCGCTGTCACCGTGGAGAACCTGGTCGAAAAGGGTGCCGTTCGCAAGAACCAGCCCGTCAAGGTGCTGGGCACCGGCGATATCACCGTCAAGGTCGACGTCACCGTCCACGCATTCTCGGCCAGCGCCGCTGACAAGATTGCCGCAGCAGGCGGAAGCACCACCGCCCTCTAACGAGGCGGCGGGGCTATTGCCCGTTGTTGAAACTCCCGGTACCAGGGGCTCAGGCCCCCGGTGCCGGGAGTTTTTTTCATTTTTCGGGCCCCGCCGATTGTTCGCCGGGCGCATCCACCCGTTAGACTCGGTTGTTGGGTTTATTTGACCTGTCTCACACGACTTTACTTATTACTCAGGAGGACGCTTGCTTAGCGCATTTGGCCGGGCCTTTCGCACGCCTGATCTGCGACGCAAGTTGTTGTTCACGCTGGGAATCATCACAATCTTCCGCTTGGGTGCCTTCATCCCCTCGCCTGGTGTGAGCTACCAGAATGTCCAGCAATGCTTGCAGAACGGTCAGACCTCGGGCGGGATCTACCAGCTCGTCAACCTGTTCAGCGGCGGTGCATTGCTGCAGGTGTCCATTTTTGCCCTCGGCATCATGCCGTACATCACCGCCAGTATCATCGTCCAGCTGCTCCGGGTGGTTATTCCCCGCTTCCAGCAGCTCTACGAGGAGGGCGCATCCGGGCAGTCGAAACTGACCCAGTACACCCGCTACCTCACCATCGCACTCGGCCTGCTCAATGCCACGACACTGGTGTCGCTGGCACGGTCCGGCCAGCTGCTGCCTAATTGCCAGCTGCCCATCATCCCGGACAGCTCGATCGTCACCACGGTCCTGATCATCATCACGCTCACGGCCGGCACCGGCCTGATCATGTGGATGGGCGAGCTCGTGACTGAGAAGGGCGTCGGCAACGGCATGTCCCTGCTCATCTTCACGTCCATCGCCGCAGGCTTCCCCGGCTCGCTCGGTGCGATCTGGAAGGCCCAGGGCCCCGGCACGTTCTTCCTGGTCCTGATCATCGGCCTGCTCACGGTGGCCCTCGTGGTCTTCGTGGAGCAGTCCCAGCGCCGGATCCCGGTGCAGTACGCCAAGCGGATGATCGGCCGCCGCACGGTCGGCGGAACCAGCACGTACATCCCCATCAAGGTGAACATGGCCGGCGTCGTGCCCGTCATCTTCGCATCGTCCATGCTGTACCTGCCGGGGCTGATCTCACAGTTCAACCAGCCCAAGGCCGGCGAGCCGGTGCAGCCCTGGGTTGAGTGGATCAACAACAACCTGACCAAGGGCGACCACCCGATCTATATGGCACTGTATTTCGCCATGATTGTGTTTTTCACCTACTTCTATGTTGCGATTACTTTCAACCCTGAAGAGGTCTCGGACAACATGAAGAAGTACGGCGGCTTCATTCCGGGCATCCGCGCCGGCAAGCCGACCGCGGACTATCTTCAGTACGTCCTATCCCGGATCACCCTGCCCGGCGCCTTCTACCTCGGCTTCGTGGCACTGATCCCGCTGGTTGCACTGGTCCTGATCAACGCGAACCAGAACTTCCCGTTCGGCGGCACCTCGATCCTGATCATGGTGGGCGTCGGCCTGGAGACCGTGAAGCAGATTGATGCGCAACTACAGCAACGTCACTACGAAGGGCTTTTGCGATGACGAGAATGTTGATTATCGGACCACCCGGTTCCGGCAAGGGAACGCAGGCGGAACGTATTTCCGAACGCCTCGGCGTCGTTGCGATCTCCACCGGTGACATCTTCCGCGCCAACGTCAAGGGTGAAACTCCGCTCGGCGTCGAAGCCAAGAAGTACATGGACGCCGGCGACTTCGTCCCGGACAGCGTCACCAACAAGATGGTGCGCGACCGCCTCAGCGAGGACGACGTCGAGGCAGGCTTCCTGCTCGACGGGTACCCCCGCACCACGGCGCAGGTGGATTACCTCGATGAGATCCTCGCCGGCGCCGACCAGAAGCTCGACGTCGTCCTCCAGCTCACCGCTGACGACGAGGAACTGGTCACCCGCCTCCTGGGCCGTGCCAAGGAAACCGGCCGCAGCGACGACAACGAAGGCGTTATCCGTCACCGGCTGGACCTGTACCACGAGCAGACCGAACCCGTCGTAGCCAAGTATGCCGAGCGCGGCATCCTGACCCAGGTGGACGGCATCGGCGCCATCGACGAAGTCACCGAGCGCGTCATGGAAGCGATCAAGTCGGCCCAGACCGCCTGATCCGCGCTTACGCACTGCAGTTGACGCAGAACAGGTTGACGCAGAACAGAAGGGCGCGTTCCGTACCATCGTGTACGGGACGCGCCCTTCGCTGTTGGGCGGCCCGCAGCCAGCCCGTACCGGACCGTTGAACCGGTGCGGGAGAATAGAGCTTGAAGACGTGGGTTGATTACCCATGGTGGAGGCCCGGGTTCTAGCCCGCCCGGGCCGCGAGAGAAAACACTGAGGTAGCAATGGCATTCGGCCAGGCACGCATTGAATACAAGACCAACGCCCAGATGCGCACGATGCACGAGGCCGGTCTGGTCCTGAGCAGAGCACTGGATGCAGCGGTGGCCGCCGCGGCCCCCGGCGTCACCACGGCCAGGCTGGACGAGGTCTTCGCCGCCGTACTCCAGGACGCCGGCGCCAAGTCCAACTTCCTCGGCTACCACGGGTTCCCGGCCACGATCTGCACCTCGGTGAACGAAGAGGTGGTGCACGGCATCCCCGGCGGCCGGGTGCTGCAGGACGGCGACATCATCTCGATCGACGGCGGGGCGATCGTGGACGGCTGGCACTCCGATTCGGCGCGGACCGTGATTGTCGGCACCGCCGATCCCGAGGACGTGCGCCTGTCCGAGGTTACCGAGGCAGCCATGTGGCGTGGCATCGCGGCCTTGGCCACCGGAAAATTCGTGGGCGATATCGGCAACGCGGTGGATGACTACGTCTCCTCCGTGCCGGGCAAGCCGCTGGGCATCCTGGAGGACTATGTGGGCCACGGCATCGGCTCCGAGATGCACATGGCACCGGACGTGTTGAACTACCGCACCGGCCACCGTGGGCCGAAGATCCGCCCGGGGCTGTGCCTCGCGATCGAGCCGATGCTGGTGCGCGGCAGCATCGACACCGCAATCCTCGACGACGACTGGACCGTTGTCACCACGGACGGCAAACGCTCCTGCCAGTGGGAGCACTCCGTCGCCGTGCATGAAAAGGGGATCTGGGTCCTCTCGGCGCCGGACGGGGGAGCGGCGAAACTGGCGCCCCTCGGCGTCGTGCCCGTCCCGATTCCCTAGGGCCACTCACACGGCGACTCGCAAGTTTTCTGGCGACGCGCAAAATCCCTGGCGACACCCGAATACGGAACCTGTCAACCTCTTTGAGACGGATTCGCTAGTTCGCGGGTTCGTTTCCTGGGGTCGTTGATCCAGCTTTCGGTGTGGACGGTGGGTGCCCGGGGGCGCTGGTGGTGCCTGTGGGGGTTCGCTGCCCATGCGGTGTCCAGGGCCCTCTGGCGTCGTTCCCGGCACTCGGGCCAGGTGCCCTCGTGAACGGATTCCGGGGTGTAGTAACCGATCCCGGAATGGCGGTGCTCGGTGTTGTAGG